>CAZKGY010000128.1:0-5194 GCA_964552305.1 uncultured Comamonadaceae bacterium | reverse complement strand
CCGTCGCCGAGATCATTCTCGTGCTGGGCCGATACTGGATGGATTTCTCTCACAAGAAATACCCCGCGGCCGAGGGCGTCGCACTTCGTCACAAGGGGCTCAGCCACATTTTCACGGTTCTCCGCCCCTACCTGTCGACTCCTGCCTCCGAGCTGATTGGAGAGCGGCTTCGTCGCGGTTGACGAAGTACCATCAGGCCATGACACGCTCCCTTTTGATTCTTGGTGCCGCCTTGGGCGTCGTCGCCATGTTCGTAAGTTGGATCGACCGCGTCGCCGACGACCAAGGCTCCTCGGTCACTCCCTCCTCGTACACAAAGTTCTGCAGCAGTTGTCACGGATCGGAAGGTCGAGACTTTGTGGGACGCACGTGGAAGTTGGGGAGCACTCCGGAGGACATTGAGCGGGTCATCCGCGAAGGCTACGAACTGCTGGGCATGCCGGCCTACGGGGACGTGATGGACGACGAGGCGGTGGCGGAATTGACGGCGTACGTGCTGGATTGCGCAGCGAGTGAACGCAGCTTCAAACAGGAGGCGCCGGCCGTGACGGTGACGGACGACTTGACGGTTCGAGCGAACGTGCTGGTCGACGGCCTCGAGACGCCGTGGGGCATGGACTTTCTGAACGACACCACGTTGCTGGTCACGGAACGGGAAGGGCGGATTTGGCATTGCGAGGCGGGGCGGATGACCGCCGTGACGGGCGGCCCCACCGACATCCACGTACGCGGCCAAGGGGGGCTCCTCGACGTCATGCATTGGGAAGATCCCGTGAGCGGTACCGAGTGGGTGTACCTCACCTACAGCAAAGACGAACCTGGGAACGACAAGCGGTCGGCGACTGCGCTCGTCCGTGCCGAGTGGCGCGCCGACACGAAAGCGCTCGGACCGTTGGAGGAGCTGTTTGTGGCCCTTCCTTACGAAGGAACCCACCACCACTACGGCAGCCGCGTCGCCATCGGAGGAGACGGCAAGTTGTACCTGACGTGTGGGGAACGTGGGAAGCGCGACGTTCACCCCCAAACCCTGACGACGTCACCTGGCAAGGTGCACCGTTTCAACATGGACGGGTCGGTGCCCGCCGACAACCCCTACGTGGGACAAGACGGTGCGGTGCCGTCGATTTGGTCGTTGGGACATCGAAACCCGCAGGGCATGTTTGTGCACCCCCAAACGGGCCAAGTCTGGACCCACGAACACGGTCCCAAAGGCGGCGACGAAATCAACGTGGTACAACCTGGAAGGAACTATGGATGGCCGGTGATCACGTTTGGGAAAAACTACACCGGCACCATCATCACGCGCGACACGGCCATGGCCGGCATGGAGCAGCCTTTGCATTGCTGGCTGCCATCCATCGGGGCGTGCGGGTTTGAGACGATCCACGAAGGCCCATGGCCCGAGGCATGGCAGGGAGATCTCCTCGCGGGATCGCTGAGCTTCGAATACCTCGAACGCCTGCACTGCGAAGAAGGCCGCGTGGCGAAGCGCGACCGGTTGCTGGAAGGCGTGGGACGGGTGCGTGACATTGCACGCAACCCATACGGCGACGTGTTTGTCGCAGTGGAAGGCGCGGGGAAGATTTTCCACCTTGAACCCATATCCAACTGAATTTCCGGCCATGCTCCCGATCGACCTCGCCTCCAAATTTGACCTGATTGACGACCACTGGCACCCCAGGGTTGTGGCCTCTTTGAACGGTCAAGACGTCAAAATCGCGAAAGTCCAAGGGGATTTCGTGTGGCACGCCCACGACGACGAAGACGAGCTCTTCTTTGTGTTCAAGGGGGAATTGACCATGCACTTCCGCGACCGAACGGAGCGCGTCCGGCAAGGAAACATGATTGTGGTTCCACGTGGGGTGGAACACAAGCCTTGTGCAGAGGAAGAGACGTGGATCGTGTTGTTCGAGCCTCAGGCCATCGACCACACTGGAGGGGTGGATTCTCCCCATCGGAGAACTACCCTCCAGCGGATTTGATTGGACGGAATCAAGTTGTCACCTCAGCGGATGACTTGAAGTTGCGTGGTCGCCGACGACGTCGCCGTTCGCATTTTGACCACAAACGTGCCACTGGGCAGGTTCAAGTCAACCATTTCATTTCGAACAACCTGACTCAATCCCGCAACTTGACGCCCCGTCAAGTCGAACACAGCCACGTCGGCCACAGACTCACCACCTGGCCACGACAGCGATACAGATCCTCCCACAGAAGGATTTGGAAACACGTCCAACGAAACTGGCTCCAACACATCGATGCCGTTGACGTTTCCTGGGAACGCCTGCAAACAAAATGCCCCGTTTGCAGTCCAAGTGAAGCCATTGTTTTGCCATAGAAATCCATCGAACCGCAAGAAGTACTCAACCCCTTCTTCGGTATCGAAGCCAACCTCTGCCCACCACTGATTGTCCTCCGTGCTGAAATCTTCTGCGCAGGCCACGGGAATCAGTTCACCACAAACGCCTTTGTAGAGCGCCATTTGAGAATCCCATCCGAACCACCACACCATGTTGTCCTCGTCACAAAACGTGTGGCTGATCGTGTAGGATTCTCCGTCGCCCAGGAATTTGAACCAAACCGACGCGTCCTCGTTGGGCCCATCTTCCCAGCACTCGATTCCCAACGTTTCTGAATTGTCGTTGGGCTCGATGCCACTGCCTCCTGGAGTGCCGTCAAAAGGCCCCACCACTGACAAGTCAGATCCATTGGGTTCGAAAATCTCATCAATGCCCAGGGCATCAGAACATGCGTTGTGTCCTCCCATGTAGGTCGTTTCCGTCATCAAAATGCAGAACGTCCCTTGGGCGACGCCTTGAAACGTGTCTCCTTCGTTCCAGTTGTACCCATCCACCATCAAGTAGTACTGTTCCCCATCCTCGAGACGCGCGTCAATCCAAGAATAATACCATCCATAGTTGGCATCCCAAAACGGCATCAAATCGTCGTTGGCCAAGACCAATTCGAGGGAATCGCAGGACCCACGATACAAAGCCATCTGCGTGTCATTGCTGTAGAAGGCAGCACCAGGACAATTGGTGGTCACAATCTGATACGTACCGCCATCGCCAGTCATTTGGAACCAAACCGACTGGTCCACACTCACCATGTTGCCCAAGGTGTCTTCGTCGAACCAGAAGCCCTCCAACGCATCCGCTAGCTCAGGCTCCCCGGTTGCACCGATGTTGGAATAGGTATCGGAGGACTGCTGCATGCCAACGCCGTTGCCCAGCATGCTTGTCAAGTCAATGGCGCCAGCACACACATCGTTTGATGGCGCTTGGGCCTCCGCCGCTGCAATGAACAGCATCAGGCCACAACAAGTGAAAAATTGTTTCATGAGAATGGTGTTTTGAATGTCGCTTGAGTCAGTCGTTGGTCCCCACGGGAATTTTGTTGGTGGCCATGAGGTAGATCCCCATGAACGGAAGCACAGCCAAGATGCCGTGAAAGACGCCGATCATGGTCCGCAAGCCTTCTGTGAAATCTGGAGGCGTCGGCATCACCCGTGTCAACAACACGCCAAACAAGTTGATGGCCGCCAAACACAAAAACGTCTTGATCCCAAACGACTTGAAGACCTTGGACCCGTCGTAATTCAACTTGTTGGGAAAGGCCAGGATGCCCTGGAGGATCCAAACCATGGCTACGGCGAGACGCTCCATGGAACCCGTGGCCATGTACTCACCCAACTCGTTCGGGACCACAATGAGGGCATATAGCAAGTAGCCCAACAGGAAGAAAAATCGCTGGCGACGAACGACGCCGTACACAGCCAAGAGGACGGGAATGCCCGCCACAATCGCAAGAACGTTCATGAAATGACAGATTTAAGGTGTTGGCCAAATCTACCAACCCTATGGGATTTTAAATCCTTGTCCGCCAGAAGTTGCCACCAATCCATTGCGCACAGTTTGTGAAAAACAATCTGATTGCCAAGGGGTTATACCTCCATGATTCGTACGCTGCTCTTCGACGTGGCCCAAAGCGCGCTCAACCCAAAAGTTCGTCGCAAGGTGGAAGGCTCCTTGGTGACCACGGCCTTGGTGCTGTTCGCGTTGCACCTGGCGCTTTACGGCGCCCAAGCCGTGTGGGATCTCGGGTTGCCGGATTCTTTGTTTGCCCACCCGTTGCAAACCTTGTACACCCCCTTCTCTGTCATCCTGATTGCCGAGGTGTATTTGTTGGTGTACTACCTACCGACTTCGTTTGCCCGCTCCTTGGGCAAGCAAGTCGAGATTGTCGCACTCATCGAGATTCGTTCCGTGTTCAAGGATTTGGATGCCACCTCGTCGTGGCCCTGGGAGGCGGCGTTTTTCCCCCACATGCTTTCCGCTTTGGTGTTGGGAGGCATGCTCGTGCTGTTCTACCACCTTTTGCCGCGACGCAAGGCCCGCATCGAAGAGTCGGAACTCAAGCAGTTCGTGCGCTTCAAAACGTCGTTGGCCGGTCTTTTGGCGGTCATCCTTGTCGGGCTAAGTGCGTACTCCTTGGGCGGATGGGTTTGGGAGATTGTCACCACCCCCAACCACCTTCATTCCGACCTGAACGACGTCTTTTACAACGAATTTTTCACCGCGTTGATTCTGGTCGACGTGTTGCTTCTGGTGGTTTCGTTCCGGTACCTCGACGACTTCGGGATGGTGCTGCGCAACTCCGGGTTTGTGGTGGCCACCATTTTGCTTCGCCGTGCGCTTGGCATCGAGCCATGGCACGCGCTGGCCTACGAAGCCACGGCCGTCTGTTTGGCGGTCGGCATGCTCCTGCTTGAGCGAGGATTGAACGCCAGAGAGTCGAGCATCTTCGTGCAAGAGGGAGGAGAATCCGCGGAACTGGTGCAGGCGAACGGCGAGTCGCTGGTTGGCAACGACTAGGGCTTGGTCAACGTCACGACGTTGGAGCCCAGTTGAAATTGCATGGCCCTGCCTTGGATGGAGCCCACTTCGAAAAAGCCGGACTCGTCGAACAAGGATTTGCCGCGCACCACACCCATTTCGATGCCCTGAGATTGGGCGGCTTCGCCAGAGGCCAAAAACATCTGCGACGCCCAGGTCGTTCCTTGGACCACGACCTGCAAGTCCACGTCGGCATCCGAATACCGGTACACGCCATCGACGGTCATGGCCGTTTGGGTGGCAGGCGATTGAATTTTGACTCCGGCATCGTCGAGCCGCTCGCAAAGCCCGGAGTACAC
>CAZKGY010000127.1:0-5228 GCA_964552305.1 uncultured Comamonadaceae bacterium | reverse complement strand
ACCAAGGTGTTTCCCGCCAAGATGTATGGCAACAAGGAGAAAACCGGAGCCGTCATTGAGGTGTTCCTGCTTCGTGAGTTGAACCGCGAAAGCTTGTTGTGGGACGTGCTCGTGGATCCTGCCCGGAAGATCCGAATCGGCAACAAGTTGTACTTCGGTGAGAACGACGAATTGGTGGCGGAAGTAATTGACAACACCACGTCGCGTGGACGCACCTTGCGTTTCTTGTTCAACGGCACCCACGAGGAATTCATGCAGACCGTGAGCCAGTTGGGTGAGACCCCGCTTCCTCGCTACATGACCCGCCAAGCGGAGCCAGAAGACCGGGAGCGGTTCCAAACCATCTACGCCAGCGAAGAAGGCGCCGTGGCTGTGCCAACCGCCGGCTTGCACTTCTCCAAGAACTTGCTGAAGCGCCTCGAAATCAAAGGCATCGACATGGCGTTCCTCACCTTGCACATCGGGCTTGGCACCTTCAGGGAGGTGGAAGTGGAAGATTTGAGCAAGCACAAAGTGGACAGCGAACAGCTCATCATCAACGAAGACTGCGTGGCCATGGTGAACAAGGGCATCGAATCCAAGAAGAAGGTGGTGGCCGTCGGCACCACGGCACTTCGCGGCTTGGAAACCTCCGTGAGCACCACGCAAACGCTCAAGCCATTCTCAGGCTGGACGAACCGATTCATTTACCCCAAGTTCGACTTCCAAATCGCCGACGCGCTGATCACCAACTTCCACACCCCTCAAAGCACGTTGCTCATGACGACGTCGGCCTTCGCGGGACACGAATTGACGATGGAAGCGTACCAGGAGGCAATCAAGGAAAAGTACCGTTTCTTCGCATACGGCGACGCGCTGCTGGTGCTCTGAATCGAACATTGGGTCGACGTCGGTCGTTTTGTCTTTTTGAATTCATTCTCATCATGAAACATTTGTTCTTCTCCCTTATGGCACTTGCCGTGTTGGCTGCCAACCCAACGTTTGCCCAAGAATTGGCCATCGGTGAACCCGCACCCATGACGGCTGCCCCTTTGCTCGCCACCGATGGGTCGCAACTCACCCTGACTGGCCTGGCCAAAGAAAACGGCCTCCTGGTCATCTTCTCATGCAACACCTGTCCATTCGTGGTTGGCAACGGCACGAAAACAGAAGGTTGGGAAGGTCGCTACAACGGCATCGCTGACATGGCCGAGTCCCTCGGCATCGGCATGGTGCTGGTCAACTCCAACCAAGCCAAGCGCGAAGGCGACGACAGCCTTCCCGAAATGAAGAAGCGTGCCATGGACATGGAATACAAGGCCCCCTACGTCGTGGACGACGGCTCCAAGTTGGCCAACGCCCTCGGCGCGCGCACCACCCCCCACGTGTACCTCTTCAACAACGCCATGGAATTGGCCTACCGAGGATCCATTGACGACAACGTCAACCGCGCGGGAGAAGTCAAGGAGCGCTACCTGGAAATGGCCATGACCCGCATGGCCGAGGGAAAGAAAATCAAGACGCCAGAAACCAAGGCCGTTGGATGCTCCATCAAACGCGAGAAAAAGCAGTGAACGGATTGCAACGACCGTTTCACCATCAAACCCCTCCTTTGCGAGGGGTTTTTTGTGCCCCACAGGTAGGGTCAGAGCGGGATGTTGCTGTGCTTCTTGCGAGGCGTCTTGACCGCTTTGTTTTCAAGCATCTCGAAGGCATCCATCAGCTTGGCCCGGGTGTCGCGGGGATGAATCACCTCATCCACGTACCCGCGACTTGCCGCGTTGTAGGGGTGGGCGAAGAGCTCCGCGTATTCTGCCTCCTTTTCCGCCAGCTTGGCCGCAGGATCGTCCGATGCAGCAATTTCCTTGCGGAAGATGATTTCGGCCGCGCCTTTGGCGCCCATGACCGCAATCTCTGCGGTGGGCCATGCGAGGACCAAATCTGCCCCAATGTGACGTGAGTTCATGACGTCGTAAGCCCCGCCATACGCCTTGCGCGTGATGACCGTGACACGCGGCACCGTGGCTTCGCTGAACGCGTAGAGAAGCTTGGCGCCGTTGGTGATGATTCCGTTCCACTCTTGATCGGTGCCGGGCAAGAATCCCGGCACGTCTTCGAGCACCACCAATGGCACGTTGAACGCGTCGCAGGTTCGCACGAAGCGGGCCGCTTTCGTCGAGGCATCGTTGTCGAGGACGCCCGCGAGGAAGGCCGGCTGGTTCGCGACCACACCCACGCTGCGTCCCGCGAGTCGACCGAAGCCCACCACGATGTTCTCCGCGTAGTCGGGCTGCACCTCGAGGAAGGAATCCGCATCGAGGATTTCCGTCACCGCATCCCGGATGTCGTACGGCTGCTGTGCACTTTCGGGCACCAGGCTGTCAAGCTTGGGACGGCTCTCGTCGCCGCGGCCGTAGGCCAGGCGTGCTGGGTCTTCCTCGCAGTTTTGCGGCAAGAACGCCAAGACCTTTTTGGCATGCTCAATGACCATCGCCTCGTTGGGTGCCGTGAAGTGGGTCACACCCGACTTGCTGGCGTGGGTGCTCGCTCCCCCAAGCTCTTCCGACGTCACCTCTTCGTGGGTCACGGTCTTGACGACGTTGGGGCCCGTCACAAACATGTAGGACGTGCCTTCGGCCATGAAAATGAAGTCCGTCAATGCTGGGGAGTAGACTGCCCCTCCGGCACAAGGTCCGAGGATGAGCGACAGCTGCGGCACCACCCCGCTCGCCTTCACGTTGCGATGAAAAATGTCTGCGTAGCCGCCCAGGCTGACTACACCCTCCTGAATCCGTGCACCCCCACTGTCGTTGAGGCCAATGACTGGCGCCCCGTTTTCGAGCGCCATGTCCATGACCTTGCAAATCTTTTGGGCGTGCGCCTCCGCCAAGGATCCACCAAGGACCGTGAAGTCCTGCGAAAACACGTACACAAGGCGACCGTTGACCTTGCCGTAGCCTGTGACCACGCCGTCTCCGAGAAATTTCTGCTTGTCCAAGCCAAAATTGGTCGAACGGTGGGTCACCAACTGCCCCATCTCCTGGAAGGTGCCAGGATCAAGCAAGAGTTGAAGGCGCTCGCGGGCCGTCAGTTTGCCCTTGCCATGTTGTGCTTCAATCCGCGCTTCTCCACCCCCTTTAAGGGCCTCCGCGCGCATTGCTTCCAAACGTTCCGTGGGATGCTGCATGATGCGAATCTACGCACCTTCCCGTGGCTTACTGCAGGTTTTTCCGTGCGAGGGTCAACGGGTTGAGTCCGCGAAGGTCCAACCGGAACATCCAGCCTTGCCATGGCTGCATGCCCTCGGCAGAATTGGCCACCCACAAAGGAACCTGGAACTCCAATGGGCCCAAGGGAAGCGCCAAACCTGCCACGGCGTTGGACGCCACCGCCAAGTCTGAACCACCCAAGGCGTCGACGCCAGAATCCCATGCGCCGACTGCTCCTGCGAAGACCGCCAGCCCCTTCGGATGTTGGTACGACGCCCTCATCGACCAAAGGCCCGTGGGTGCCACCATGTTCAAAGGCAAGCCCCCGCGGTCGAGCGCCGCCTGCCGGCTCGTCCAACCCTCGGTGCCACCGCGGTTCAACAACAACTGGTCCGCCAACGGGTCGAACTGGGCGCCCATGCCTGCCACCGCCGTGCCAAAGTCAGGGTTGACCAACGACCGTGATCGGGCCCAGGCAACCGCATCGTTGGAGGCCATGGTTGACCGAATCCGTGTCAACCGGCCATCGATGGCCCAGCGATGCTCATTGCCTGCACGCGGCCTGGCGTATTCCACGTGCCACCACGCATCCACCATGCGGTGCTTGACTAGCGCGGGATTCGCCACAATGGCTGGAGGGTCCGGCAGCGTCAGCAGGGTATCCAAGACGAAGCCATCGGTGGTGACCTGGCCCAGCACGAGTGAAAGCGTTTGGTTCATGCCCGGGAATCGCGCCGACTGGTGCTCGGCCGTCATCTCAAGCCTTGAAGCACGCCGTTGCAACCGCACCCCGCCCGAATTGGGCAACAGGGTATACATGGCGTCGGGCGCAGGGTCCACGAACCCATAAAGGTGGGTCCCCTCGTAGCGCACTTCGCCTTTCCAAGGCGACACGGGGTTGGCATTCAATGTCCGCCCCACCTCCCACGACGTGCGGGTCAACAAGTCTCCGCCCGCTTCGTTGGAGGCGAGCTGCATGGCCTCGTTCGCACGAAACTGCGTGCTTCGCAGGCCCCAGAACCAATCCCCCTTGCGCCAGTCCAAGCGCAGCATGCCGCCAACGTCCACACCCTCTCCGTTCGAAGCGAACAAAGGCGTCCACATGAACGTGAAGTCCCGAGGAGGCAACATCAAGTTGTGCAACGTCACCCCGCCCATCAAGCCGTTGTGGGCGTTCCAACCCAACGCTGGCGCCCAAAACACCTGACTCGCCTCGGGATTTTCCAACCGCGTGAGCATGCGGAATTGAAGCGGCTCCATGCGTCCAAGCAGGCCTCCCCGGTGGACGTTGTTTTTCCGGTTGTAGTCGAGCGTGACGCGATCGTGGTCGAGGACCCAACGGTCAGCCACCAGCCCGCCTGGCAGCTCCACATTCACTTGTTCTCCTGGAGCGACCAAAGGGATGTCCAACACGGCGACCACAGAATCTCCCAGCAGGGCAGAGGCCTTGGCAGAGGAGGACAGTTCCCCACGGTTTTTCACGACCAATCCCCGTTGGGTGGAAGCGGCCTTCAACTTGAGGTCGTTGCGCTTGGTGGTTTGGATCCAATCGCCAAAAAACCAAGACAGGTCCTCGCCCGTGGACTGCTCCATGCTCGCCTGCAAATCCTTGGGAGAGGGGTGTCGGAATTTCCACGTGTCGAAGTACAACTGCATCGCCGCGTCAAAGCGCTCGGTGCCCAAGTGGGACTGCAACATCGCAAACGCGGCGGCCGTCTTCTTGTAGATGATGGCGCCGTAGTTGAGTTGGGTGAGGCTGTTGCTGTGGCATTGGATGGGCTGGTCGGCACCAAACCGCGCGGGGAACAGGTAGCTAAACTCGTCGATCCACTTGTATTGGAAGTCGTCCAATTCGAAACGCTTGGAGAGGTTGTTCTCCCCGCCGAGCAACAGAGAAATGTCCTCGTTCTCGCCGTATTTGGTCAGGAGGTAGCGGGTCTCGTTGAAGGAGTTGATGCCCTCGTCCATCCACGCGTTTTCACGCTCGTTGCTCCCGAGAATGCCGTAGAACCAGTTGTGGCCGACCTCGTGGACGATGAC
>CAZKGY010000126.1:0-5262 GCA_964552305.1 uncultured Comamonadaceae bacterium | reverse complement strand
TGCCTCCGCCTCGCGCGGGCGGTCCTCCGCGGCCGTCGAAGAACATCACCGTGCGGCCGTGCTCGCGGCTCACGTCCGTGAGGCGTTGCTTGGCGCGATAGATGGCCCAGTTGGCGCGGAGGTAGCCTCCGTCTTTGGTGCCGTCGGAAAAGCCGAGCATGACGGTTTGATCTCCCTGGCGCTTGTCCAAGTGCGCCGCATAGACCGGGTGCCTGTAGAGCTTGTCCATCTGGGCACGGGCGCCATCCAAATCTTGAATCGACTCAAACAACGGCACCAGGTCCACCGACAGGGCGCCCTCCCACCCACTGGCCTTGGCCATGGCGTGCAAGATGGCGATGTGGTACGCGCCGGAGCAGTTGCTCAAGATGTATCGATGGCATCCCGCTTCGCCATTGTGGTGCTGGATCTCTTGCATCGCGCGCAAGCTGTCCAACACGTCTTGGTGGCGGTCTTCCGCCAGCGTGCCTGCAAAAGGGACGTCGTACGCGAACAAGAAGTCGATGGCCTCGGCCTCACCCATCGCCTCAAACGCCGCCAGCGCATCGGCACCACGTTCTGCTTCGAGCAAGGCTTTGAACGCCTTGGTCACCACGCGGGCGTCTTGCCGGATGTCCAGGGAAGCGAAGTGCAAACCAAACATCCGCACCTTGAACATGAGCTGGCGGATTTGGTCCAAATACAGCCCGTTGAATTCCGCCTTCACCCGCTTCTCCAACCGGCCCAACCCATGCAAAAGCACGTCCTGCTTGAGGGACAAGTCGCTGGAATTGAAGATGGCCTCTTCGATCATGCCCTGCAACAGGTCCAGCTCGCCCTCCAACCCCTTGAAGGTGATGAGGCGGCGCAACTCGCGAAACTCCTTCCGGTAGCACCGGAGCAGGGTCAGCTTCAGCTTGCGGGCCACACGCAACGTTGTCTCGGCACCCACGTAAGGATTTCCATCCCTGTCGCCCCCTGGCCAAAAGCCAATCCGAAGCATGCCCATGTTGAGCCCCTCCCCGTCCGGCCGGCCGAGGGAATTGGCCACCCTGGCACCCAGCGCGCTGCAGGCCTCGAAAAAGACGTTCTCGAGGTACCAGATTTGGCGGATTGCCTCTTCGTAAGGCGTGGGCGGTTCGCTTTGGAAGAAGGGCGTGAGTCCGAGCTGATGCAAACGCTTGCGGATGTTGACCAGGTCGTTGTCTTCCATCGCCAAGGCCAAATCGGTGATGATCGCCAAGACATTGCCGGGATAGAACTGCGTGGGGTGTGACGTGAGGACCACTCGCACGGCGTATTCGGACAGCATGGCACGCATCTCGTCTTCCAACCCGTGTCGACGAACCCGCTGCATCAGGCTTTGAAGCGACTCCGCCCCTCCCATGTCGTTCAGTTGGGCGTAGCGGGCGTCTTCCAACGCATCCACAAGCACCACCTGCCGTTCGATGTATTGGATGATGCGGAACAACAAGGCCGCGCCTTCTTCGGGGTCATGCTTGCCTTGCCTCTCCAAGAATTGGGTCAAGATGTCGTGCGGCGTGTCGCCACGCTCCAACCCCATGTCACACGCCTCTTGCAACAGCGGAACCCGCAAGCCCGTCTGCCGAATGCCATCCAACGGCAACGTCAAGAAAATCCCGTTGAACACCTGGTACGGGTGACTGACCACCGACTTGTAATCCTTCTTCTCACGCATGATGGCTGCAAAGTTACCTCGTACTTTTGAGCCATGCGCATCGACATCCTGACTGTCCTTCCAGGACTCCTGAGTGGTCCTTTTTCCGAGAGCATCGTCAAACGAGGCATCGAGAAGGGCTTGGCTGAAGTACACGTGCACGACTTGCGGCAGTGGAGCACCAACAAGCACAAAAAAGTGGACGACGCCCCGTTTGGCACGGCCGCAGGAATGGTGCTCGCCATGCAACCCCTCCACGACGCCATCACCTCTTTGCAAGCCGAGCGTTCATACGACGAGATCATTTTCCTGACCCCCGACGGCGAGCAACTCAAGCAGGGACGCGTGAACCAGCTGTCGCTTTCGAGCAACCTGCTGATGATCTGTGGCCACTACAAGGGCATCGACCAGCGATTGCGCGACCACGTCGTCACCCTTGAAATCAGCATTGGTGACTACGTATTGAGTGGCGGTGAACTCGCGGCGGCCGTCCTCACCGACGCGCTGGTCCGACTCGTTCCTGGCGTCATCGGCGACGAGACGAGTGCCTTGAGCGACAGCTTCCAGGACGGCCTTCTCGCCCCACCCGTGTACACGCGCCCCGCCGAGTACAACGGATGGAAGGTTCCTGAAGTGCTCCTCTCCGGAAACCATGCGGCGATTGACCAGTGGCAGGAAGAACAAGCATTGGCACGTACCCATGCACGGCGCCCAGACTTGCTGGAAGGCTCAAGCGACGATTCCACGCGCTAATTTTCTTCGCCGACTTGCAAGGACTTCCAGAAGAATCTTCGTAATATTGCACCCCGATTTGGGGCTCATTTGTTGCAGCCCCGGACTGACAACGCATAAGACGACACCATGGACCGCATCAAGGACATCACCGCCAAATTGGTTGAAACGCAGACTTGGCCTGAGTTTGGCGCCGGCGACACCGTCACGGTGACCATCAAGATCAAGGAAGGAAACAAGGAACGTCTCCAGTCTTTCCAAGGCGTAGTCATTCAGCGCAAAGGCACCGGAACAACCGAAACCTTCACCGTGCGCAAAATGGCAAGCGGCGTGGGCGTCGAGCGCATCTTTCCCATCTCTTCTCCATCCATCGAGAAGATTGAGGTGAACAAGCGAGGCAAGGTCCGCCGTGCACGCATCTACTACTTGCGTGAGCGCACGGGCAAGTCCGCCCGCATCAAGGAGCGCCGCTTGGCGAAGTAAGCCTTCGAAGCAGCCGACCGCCCCGGCGGTCATGAAAAAAGCCAACCCCGACAGGTTGGCTTTTTTCGTAGGTGCAACCTCACGTTCCGGTCAACCGCTTCAGGTTCAACTTGCTCTGACTCATTCCCTCAAGCCATGCTGCACATGGCCAAGATTTAAGAGTTGAACACTCGCTCACTACGCTCACTCGGCATCCCGGACGCAACGAACAGAAAAGCCGTAGTGTGGAATGACGTCGCCGCGAAAGACATCCTCGCTGCTGATGCTCAGGCCTCGGTACCACGCAGCGGAGCCAACGGGCGAGGAACTCCACCAGAAACCGTCGAGTCCAGCGGAGGTGAAGCCCCCACCGAAGTCGCGGTAGCCGCCCGGCAAACCTGAAAAGCCACTCAAATTTGTTCCGCCCCACGAATCTCCAATATCCGATTTCATCATGCTCCCTGCGAAGATGTCCGAACCCAAGCTCGAAGTCATGACCGTCCATTCTTCATCTGTCGGGACGTGCCAATCAGTTGGACAAAGGCCCCACTGCACAACCGCAGGAAAATTGTACAACACGCCGAACTGATGGTAATTGAGCGTGATTTTTGCCTCGTCAACCTGGTTCCCTTCGTAACCAGAGACGTATGCGTGGGGCACTGCATCGCTTCCCTCAACGGAAGGGCTGACTTCTGGCAAGTACCTCACGTTCTCGGAGAACCAGCATTGACCACCGATGGACGTGGTGTTGTACCAGTACCCTTCGTGAAGCACATCGTCACCGCAACGGAAGGCCTCAGCGCCCGAGGGGCCTGCTGGGCCTTCTGGCCCCATTGGTCCCTGTTCACCAGGGGGGCCGGCAGGACCTGCTGGGCCCATTGGTCCCTGTTCACCAGGGGGGGGCACAACCACTGGTTGGAAACCCACATAAAAGGACCCTCCCACTTCGAATTCGTCGTAGACATCGTTTGAATCGCCAACCTCCCCACCGCCAAAAGGGGTCAAAGAGACAGTCCATACCCCAGGAAGTCCAAGCGGGATTAAGAGTGAAATCACCTGGAATGACTTTGAAATTTCTGGATGATCCACATGCCGTACTGTCAAAATACCCGAAGGCAAATTGAGAGAACCATTGAAAAAGGCTGCCTGCTGATATGCCTGCATTTCTTCAAACCAGGAAATCACGTTTGTCCCTAGGGCATCGGTTTCACTGAGGACCAGATTGTAAGAACCGTTCACACTAGAATACTCCGAGAAACTAACTTGCCCAAGTTGAGGTGTCATTCCCTCTGGGATCAGCTCCCACATGCGTGAATTGGCATCGAACCCTCTTATGCCTTGGGGTTGGTCTTGTAAGGCTTGCTGCAAAGCCGAAACTGTGTCCGCAAGGGCCTGGTGGTTGGTGCGTAGGGAAGCCAAGTAGTCGCTGAGCGTCATCTCACACCCTCCGTCCGCCAAGCAATCGTCATAGGCATCTTGACAAAGGCCATCCCAAGAGGTGTCGATGCAATAGACATCCCCTTGAATCACTTGTGCGGCACATGACTGATTGACCGCGTATTGGTACCCCTCTGGCAGAGGTTCATTCATCAGAAACAAGGCCGGCATGCCCAAACTTTCGGGAGTCCCAGGAATGGCCCATCCCGAATACAAACATCCTGGCACGGTCGGCTCACTTGGAGAGAAATCCTGGCTGTACACCTGGAGGAAGCCCAAAATGTCCTCGTTGCCAATTTGGCCACTGGCGTCAACGTCTGGGTTGTAGGGATAGGTGATTTGTGCGCTTGCGCCGAGGCAGGCGACGAGCGAAGCAAGGATGGCAAGGTGTTTCATGACAAAGTTTGGTCGGGTCAGGCTCCCGGGAATATACATAAAACTCGGACAACCGTCTTCTTCGGACCACATGAACGCCGAATCACTGCCCAGCCAACACCTTGTCTACGGTCGAAAGGATGTCGGACTCGCGTTGCATGGCCTCACGGGACAATTCGTTGCACTTCAATTGCACGCCCTCGACGTAGCCTTGGTCTTCCAAGTCGCCACAGTTGATGCGGGCGTTCAAGACGGCACCAAGGACCGCCGTACGGAGGCACATGGCGCCTACCCCAGCATCGGTGACGCTGTTGGGGTTGCCGTCGCTCGCCATGGCTGCCGCAAGGCTCAGGCCGTCGTGGGCCACTTGCGCGACCTGCATCGGGATGTCGATGGCATTGCGTGTGGCGTCCTGGATGGCTTGATGGCGTTTGGCCTTTTGGTCGTCAGTGCCTTTGGGCATGCCATACGCCGCCATGATGGCATCGAAGGCCTGGGTGTCGGCGTCCACCAAAGCCATGAGCTGGTTTTGGAGGGCGAGTCCCCTCTCCGCATGCACGCTGAATTCTTCCCAACGGTCGTCCCACCCGCGCTTGTGG
>CAZKGY010000125.1:0-5264 GCA_964552305.1 uncultured Comamonadaceae bacterium | reverse complement strand
GGCAGAGGCCATGCTCGAGGAGGTCCAAGCCTTTGCGGCCGTCGACGTTGAACGTTCCGTGGCAGAAGGCCAGAATTGGAACGAGGCGTGGGAACGCGAGTATCCTCTGGTCGAGGTCCATGGACTGGATGGCTCCTTGGCGTGCACCATTCGTGCGCCGTTTCACGAGGCGCCCAAGGAGGGCATGGATGTCTTGGTGGCGCCACAAATGAGCTTTGGGACAGGGCACCACGCCACGACCTACCTCATGACGCAAGCCATGTTGGATTTGCCGTTGGAGGGCAAGGCAGTGTTGGACATGGGGTGTGGCACAGGGGTGTTGGCCTTGGTGGCATGCCTGCAGGGAGCCTCTCGCACGTTGGGGATTGACATCGAGCACGATGCCGTGCAAAACGCCGACGAAAATGCGCAGCTGAACGGGTTGGAGAAGCGCGAGACCTTGCGTTTTCAACACGGCGACGGGACGGCATTGGACGGCCTGCCATCGGGAGGGTTCGACGTGGTGTTGGCCAACATTCACCGCAACGTGCTCTTGGAAGACATGCCCAGGTATGCCAAATTGTTGGTGGAGGGCGGAACCTTGTTGCTCAGCGGGTTTTTCGAAGGGGACGTGGAAGCCCTTCAAGCGGGGGCAGAGTTATGTTCCTTGAAGGTGCTGGGCCATGAGGTGAGAGACGGCTGGGCCTGCGTGCGTTGTGGGAAACCTTCGAAGGATTTGTGAGCGCCCGTTTCGGCGGCGGTCTACCTTCGAGGAATGATTCTACGTCGTGGTTTGAGCAAGTGGTTGTTGCTCTCGTTGACGCTGGTGATTGCCGGCAATGCTGCTTCCCAGGATACGCCCTCTGAGGATGTGTTTTTGAATGACATGGAAACCCTGATGGGCTCCGTCGGGTCGAAGGAGGCTCGCTGGTTCAAGAAGAAGTTTCGTCCTGCCTTTGAGCACAAATCCGTCCCTAAGGACGTCCGCGACCAAGCGATTGCACAGGCCTACGCCTTGCAAGACGCCAAGGTGAACAATTCCCAAGGAATGGCTGGCTATTTGCGGGCAACCTGCGTCTTGCTGAAGGGCAACCGTTGGGAAGATTGGTCAGGTTGGCAGGCCCACCTCGACCGCTACCTCTCACAAGGCGTCAAACGCAAGGATCTCCAAACGTATCTGCGCAACAGTCCTGGATTGTTCACGGGTGGTTTGTTGTTCCAAGCCCCTGCCGCGACGTGGCACTTTCGAGGAGGGACCATTTCCCTGGGCATGGGGACTGACGGGGACCCTGTGATTCAGTGCGTGGAAGGGGATTTGGTCTGTTTGGCCAAAAAGGACAGCATGCGCATCACCAAGGCGAGCGGCGCGTACGACCCCATGGCGGAGCGTTGGTTTGGTTCCGCGGGCGAAGTGAACTGGGAGCGCACCTTGCGTGAGGGCGAGTTGCGTGCCAGCCTCGGGGCCCATGAGGTTCGATTCAAGGGGAGCAACTTCGCCACCGACAACGCGAGGTTGACAAGCACCATGTTTGACATCCCGCTTGAAGGAAGCCTTCAAATGAAGGTTCAGCACGAGTCGAAGGTGGACAAGCGGACCTACCCGCGGTTTGAATCCAGGTCAGGTCGTGTGGCATTGACCGATGTGTTTCCCGGGTTGTCGTTCGAAGGCGGCCTTGCGGTTCGAGGGTCCAAACTCTCTGGAAAGGACTCGGATGGCCGGCCAGGCGAAGTTCGTTTCACCATGAACGACACCCTTCGGTTCCGTTGTTGGTCCAACGACGTGCAGTTTTCGGCCGACGCGGTGCGATCGAACCACGCCAAGATGTCGTTTTACATGGACGGGGACAGCCTCTACCATCCCGACATCAGCGTCACGTACCTCGACGGCAAGCGCTTGTTGCGGGCGACTCGCCAAGAGGATGGAGTGGGCATGCAGCCCTTCTTGGACAGCTACCACAAGGTCGAATTCGAGGTGGAGGTGTTGGAATGGGAAGTGGACGGGGAGGACGTGGTGCTGCGCGCGCTTCCGAACACGACGGCGGAATACGCGGCGTTTCGCTCAATCGACTGCTTCGAAATCGATGTCTTCAACGACATGATTGGGCTGGACCCCATTCACCCTTTGTCCGAGCTGTCCAAATTTGCGGCCCAATGGGGAAGCGACCGGTTCTACACGGACGAGTACGCACGGTTCATTGGTTTGCCTGAGGAGCAGGCGCGCATGTTGCTGATTGGCCTGACGAACTTTGGTTACGTGGACCTGGATTTGGCCACGCGGTTTTGCGTCATCAAACCCCGCGCCGAGCGGCACATGAAGTGTCGCAGGGGCGTCGTGGACCATGACGTGTTGGCGTTTTATTCCAAACCGTCAGGAGACATCAACGCAGTGCTCAACCTGAAGGACAAGCTGCTCAACATGGAGGGCATCGCCCAAATTCAGGTGAGTCAGGCTCAGGAAGTGTACATCCGCCCCAAAGGAGGGCAGCTGGCCTTGGGGAAGAACCGGAACTTCACGTTCGATGGGGAAGTGGAGGCCGGCCGATTCAACCTGAAGGGCAACGACTTTCGCTTCGAATACGATCAGTTCCAAATTGGCGTGAATCAAGCGTCGTGTCGCATCAAGGTGGGACGTCCAGAGGAGTTTGACGTTCGCGGGAATCCAGTCTTGACGTGGGTACGAACGCCCATCGAAGAGGTGACGGGCACGCTGGAAATCGACAACCCCAAGAACATGTCTGGGTGGAAGAGCGACTTCTTCACCCAATACCCGATTTTGACAAGCACCGAGGAATCGTACGTGTATTACGACGCGCCCACGATTCAGCAAGGGGCGTACCACCGGGACCGCTTCAATTATGCCGTGGAGCCGTTTGTCATTGACAGCTTGGACAACTTCTCCAACAAGGACCTTCGGTTCGATGGCCTGCTGAAGGCAGGCAACATCGTGCCGGACATCGTGGAACCCTTGGGGCTGATGCCTGACTTCAGCTTGGGATTCACCAAGGCCACGCCGGAAGGAGGCTACCCACTGTACGGGGAGCACGGCACCATGGAAGGGCAGCTGGCGCTCGATTATTCGGGGCTCCATGGCCCGGGCCGCATCGAGTTCTTGACCTCCCACATCGACGGCAACGACCACGTGTTCTTGCCTGATTCCACCTTTGGGGAGTCCACGAATTACGTGAACGATGCCGTGGCAGGGCTGCTCCCCGTGGTTCGGGCCAAGCGGACGGTGTTTGGCCTGCATCCCTTCGATTCGAGGCTGGATGTGCGCTCCACACCCACGGATTCGCTGCAATTCTTTGACGAAGACGTCAGGCTTGATGGGGCCTTGCATTTGAAGCCTGAAGCGATGACAGGCCAGGGGGTGTTCCATTTCGAACGCGCCGAACTCGCCTCGCAGTCCTTCTCCATGAAGGAGCACTTGATCGACGCAGAGGTTGCCGCTTTTGAGCTCACGGGTCGAGACTTGAACGAAGTCGCCTTTGGCACCGACAACGTGTCGGCCCACGTCGATTTCGATGCCAGGCGGGGCGACTTCAAGGCCCACGACGGGGCATCCACCATCGATTTGCCAGCCATTCGCTACCAATGCACCATGGATGAATTTTCGTGGTTCATGGACGAGGACAAGCTTGACCTGGTCAACACGCTCATTGACCCGACGGCGATGTCATTCAAAGAACTTTCCGACCGCACCCAAAGCAACTTTTTCTGCACGGACGAGGACCAAGACGGCCTTCATTTCTTGAGCCCGCGGGCCACGTACCAGGTGGACGAAGCGGTGGTTGAATGTCAGCAAGTCCAGTCGATTGCGGTGGCGGATGCTGAGGTGAAGCCTGGGGACGGTCTGGTGGTGGTTCGTCGAGAGGGACTCATGGATCAATTGCGCGGGGCGGAGGTGTTTGCCAACGACGTCACCCGATACCACCGCCTGTTCGACGCCAACGTGCGAATCAAAGGCAGGTTGGATTACGAAGGGGCGGGGACGAAAACCTACGTCGACGCGGGAGGCACAGAATGGCCCATTCGTTTCCACGAACTGCGTGTGGACACGGCGGCAAGAACCATCGGTCGCGCGCGCATTCCCAACGAGGATGGCTTTTTCCTGAGTCCTCGATTCGCGTTCAAGGGTTATGCCATGCTGGAAGCAGGGCGGGAAGACTTGGAATTCGAAGGCGGTGCCCAAATGCAATTCGACTGCGAGTCATTCGCCAACGAGTGGGTCGAATTCCAAGGCGTCATTGATCCAGAAGACGTGGCCATTCCGATTGGCGACGTCATCACAGAAATGGGCAAGGCCCATTTGGGGGTAGGATGGGTGCACAACGACGGAGGGGTGGAGTCTCTTTACGAGACTTTCTTCACCAAGAAGCCCGTGCGCGATGACGTGAGTTTCATCCAGCCGGTGGGCAAGTTGCGCTATGACAGCAAGAAGAGTCGGTACGTGGTTTGTTCCGACGACAAACTCAAGAACAGCCGATTGCCCGGCAACCTGACCGCCTTGGCCATGGGCAATTGTGCGGTCACGCAAGAGGGTTTGGGGGGCTTTCCTGTAGAGGGTGCAAAGGGGCTGTTGAGCCAACAATTTGCAGGCGACGTGTTCTCTCAAAACGGCGTCATGAAATTGCGAGGCAGTTGGGCCGTGGACATGCCTATGCCGAAGGTTCTCGCAGAGCATTTGCAGAAGGCAATCCAAACGTCAACCGCCCGAGAATTGCCCGCGGAAGCGACGAATTATTCCTACTTGATGGCGGAACTCTTGGGGGTGGATGCCGCAAACCAACTGGAAACCCAGCTGGACCCCTTCAGCCAAACGTACAAGAAGGGTGTGCCCAAGGAAGCACGTCATGCCATGGTGTTCCACGGCTTGAATTGGGAGTACGACCCTGTGCTGGAAATGTGGGTGACTTTGGGGGACATCGGGTTGGCGACCATCGACGAACTCAATGTTTGGGCAAGCTTTCAAGGCAAGTTGGCGATCAACCGCGCCAAAAACCGGATCCACATGTACTTCCATCTTGGGGCCAACCAATGGTACTACTTCGAGTATCAAGCGTCTCTGGGATTGATGAAGTGCCAATTCCAAGAAATGAACCTTGAAGACGGCGAGACGTCCTTGTCGGTCAAGTTTGGTGGTTCGAAAGACAAGGAGTTTGTCGAGGGGTCGAAGAAAATGGAGTGGTCGTCGATTGCCATTACGACCAAGTTGAGGAAGAATTTCGTCAACCTGTTCAGGGAGTTTGACAACTGAGCGGGGTCCATTCCATGCGCCTTATCTTGGA
>CAZKGY010000124.1:0-5278 GCA_964552305.1 uncultured Comamonadaceae bacterium | reverse complement strand
GGACGAAAAGCGAAAACTTCCAGTGTCGGTGATGAGCCCGCAATACAGGCAAGCCGCCAAATCCTTGCCCAACGCGTCCTCCATGCCCCATGCCTGCAACAAGCGATAGATGAGTTCACAGGTGCTGCCCGTTGACGGGTCGGACAACATGACGTCCGCGAACGGCTCAGGCTCTTGGTGATGATCAATCATGACCACCGTGCTACTCGCGTTGGCGCACGCCTCTTTCACGGCATCAGCCAGCCCTCCTGCCCTGGAAGGCGCGTTGTAATCCAGGCAAAAAAGCACGTCCGCCCTCGCCACCAACGCGGCCACCGCGTCAGGTTCGGCGTCGTGGAAACGCACCGCCTCCTGCCCAGGCATCCAATGCAAGAATTTGGCATAGGCATCCGGCATCACCACCGAAGCCTCAACTCCCATGGCCCGAAGCAGATGTTGCAAGGCCAACGACGAGCCCACCGCATCGCCGTCTGGCGAACGATGAGACGTGATGACCACCGACGCCGCAGACACCAATTGAGCCTTCAACGACAACACCTCTTCCCGGACAAACACGTCTTCCATGAGGGAAAGATACATTTGCACCATGCGCCGGATATCACCAACGCCCATGAAAGCTTCCACACTCGGCCCTGCGCGTCGTGAGAAACGTGGCTTCCCATTCCTCATGCTCGGCATTTTGGGGCTAATGGCGTTTGGGCTGTCGCACGACTTTCACTTCTCCCGAACGGACATGCGATGGTCTCCTGAAACCCAAACCGTGCAAACCACCATTCGGGTCTTCACGGACGACCTGGAGCTCGCCTTGCGCAACCACCATCGCTTGGACGAAGGCATGAAAATTTGGTTGGGTGACGGCCAAGAATGGCCCTCGGCAGACACGGCCATCCTCGGATGGGTGTCCGACTTGTTGACCTTGGACGTGAACAACGAGGTCCTCTCATGGCAATGGGTTGGCAAAGAAGTGGAGCTTGACGTGACCTACCTCTACGTCGAGTCACCGCCCACGCAAAGCACCCATTGGCAGATCACCAACCGTCTCTTCTTCCCAGAATTTGAAGACCAAGTCAACGAGGTCTACCTCCAGAGTCGAGACAGCCTCGGGCAAGCCATGGAACGACGAGAAATGTTGAATTGGGACGCGCCCACGCTCTCCTGGAAACCCGTGCCCTCCGATGATTGACTTGACCACCAAGGCCCAGCGCGTGCAATGGGTCATGGACGAACTGGAGTCCCTGTACCCCGAGACGCCCGTCCCGTTGGACCACACCGATGCGTACACGTTGCTCGTTGCGGTGCTGCTCTCGGCGCAATGCACCGACGCGCGTGTCAACACCGTCACCCCCTCCCTGTTCGAGCTTGCAGACAACCCGCGCGACATGATGCGGCAATCCGTCGACGACATCCGTCAAATCATCCGCCCCTGTGGGTTGTCGCCTCGAAAAAGCGCCGCCATCTCCGAACTAAGCCGCATCCTCGTCGAGCAGCACGGCGGCGTGGTGCCCCAAGATTTTGACGCCCTGGAAGCGTTGCCCGGCGTGGGACACAAAACAGCGGCTGTGGTGATGAGCCAAGCCTTTGGCGTGCCTGCGTTCCCCGTCGACACCCACATCCACCGCTTGATGCACCGCTGGAATTTCACGAACGGCAAATCGGTGGAACAAACCGAGCGTGACGCCAAGCGACTCTTTCCGGAAGAACGCTGGAACAAGCTCCACCTCCAGATCATTTTCTACGGGCGCGAGTACAGCCCAGCCAGGGGTTGGTCTCTGGAGAAGGACTACATCTCCGCACGCATTGGCCGGAAGAGCCTCTGGAAAAAGGCCTCGGATTACGCGAGCAAGCAACGCTTGAGCGCCTCGTAGGTGGGAGAAATCACGGTGGCGTCTTTGGTTTTGGACATGCACTGCGCCAAGTGGTCAGGCAGTTCGGGCGAATGCCCTGTGGCCTCCTCCACCACTTCCCCAAACTTGGCGGGGTGGGCTGTGGCCAACACCACTCCTGGCACCCCTTCGCGTTGGCAATCCATGAGGCCGGCATAACCCACTGCGGTGTGGGGACACATGAGGTAGCCCGTTTGTTGGTGCACCTCCTGCATCACACGCTTGGTCCGTTCGTCGTCCACGGTCACACCCTTCACGGCCTCTCGCAGGGCCGCCACGTCGTGGCCAAACAACGCCTGCAACCGTGGCAAATTGGAAGGGTCGCCGACGTCCATGGCGTTGCTGAGGGTGGGCACCGATGGCTTCGCCACAAAGGACTCACCCCTGAGGAACGAAGCAAGACCAGCATTGGCGTTGGAGGCCGCCACAAAGCCTTCGTGGGGCATGCCCATTTGGGCAGCAAGCACGCCCGCAGCGAGGTTGCCCACGTTGCCAGAAGGCACGCTGAATTGGATCGGCCGACCCAACACATGGGTGGCCCACGCGTAGTAGATGCCCTGTGGCATCCAGCGCGCCACGTTGATGCTGTTGGCCGACGTCAGCGGCCTTTGGGCCTGCAAATCGGCATCCAAAAAGGCTGCCTTGACCATGGCTTGGCAATCGTCAAAGGCGCCCTCCACTTCCAGGGCCCGAATGTTCGCCCCGGCCGTCGTCAATTGTTGCTCCTGAATCTTGCTGATCCGTCCCTGGGGATACAAAATGACAACGTCGATGTTGGGGACGTTCAAGAACCCTTGCGCCACGGCACTTCCCGTGTCGCCGCTGGTCGCCACGAGGATGGTGAGACGCTGGTCGGTGATGCGACGGAGCACCCTTGACAGGAACCTCGCCCCCACGTCTTTGAACGCATGGGTCGGTCCATGAAAAAGCTCCAACGCGAAGACGTTGTCATGGATCTCGACCAAGTCGAGCGGAAAGTTCAACACCTCCTTGAGGATGCCGCCAAGCGCCTCTTGAGTCAAGTCCTCTTCCGTGAACGGAGCCATCATGGCCGCGCCCAACTCCCATGGTTGCATGTCGTCTTCCGAAAGCCACAACCCCTTGTCCAGGAGAGGCATGCGGTCAGGGAAGTACAGCCCCTTGTCTGGGGCCAACCCTTCGATCACCGCTTGGGCAAACGACCGTTGGATGGTTGGGTCCGTGAGGCTACGAAACAACATGGGCGCCTTGGCTTGAAATGGTGGTGGTGTGTAGGTTGTGGGCCATGCCATGGTGGGCCATGATGCCACCAAGTGCTTGGGCCACGTCGCCCGCCTCTTCGGCGGACCGGCACACCCAAAAGCTCGACGGTCCACTGCCGCTGATGCCGCCAGCCCGTGCACCCGCCCTCCGGGCTGCCTGCTGGCACTCCTCCCAATGAGGCATCAAGGGTCCACGATGAGGCGCCACGAGCAGGTCTGCAAGCGAGAACATCGCCTCCACGTCGTTGCCCGAATGCAACTCGTGCACGAATCGTCCCAGCCATGCCGCTTGTTGGGTGGCGTCGGCCAAAGAAACCTGAGACGGCAAGGCCGCGCGTGACTCCGCCGTCTTGATGACGACCTGGGGATGAAGCACCACCAGGTGCCACGCATTCGGGACAGGCAAGGCACAAACCTTTCCGTCGGGGTCGATCAAGGTAAGGCCACCCATGAGGGCCGGGGCCACGTTGTCCGCGTGCCGCGCACCGCTGGCAACAGCTTCTCCGTCGAGGGCAAACAGCAGCAACTCGTCCTTTCTCATGCCAGCATCCGCAAGGGCGTCCACCCCAACCACAGCCGCCACGGCAGAAGCCGCGCTCGACCCGATGCCACTCCCAGGCATGATGGATTTGGTCACAGTGACCTCCACGCCAAAGGGATTGCCCAACGCGTGCAACAGCGAGGCAGCCGCCTTGCCAGCCACGTTGGATTCGACGTCGAGAGGCAGGTCCGTGCCCGGACCATTGACCAAGTGCACACCGGGTGTGTCCAGCCTTTTGAAGTCCATGAACTCCCCGGGCGTGCACAACGCACAACCCAACGCATCGAACCCCACATTGAGGTTGGCCACCGTGGCAGGGGCCCAAACGCGACAACGATCCTTGGTGTTCATGAAAGGTGACAAGTTAACGGCTTGTGGCAAACCTCATGATGTCGGCAAACACGCCCATGGCCGTGACTTCCGCACCGGCTCCAGCACCCTGAATGACCAGTGGACGATCCACGTAGCGGTCGGTGTGCAACATCACCACGTTGTCCGACCCTTGCAATTGACAAAACGCATGTTCCGCAGGAAGGGCTTGCAGGCCCACGCGGGCGGTTGGCATGCCGCTTTCGTCCAATTCAAACGTCGCCACGTACCGAAGGTGCAATCCCTTGGAAGATGCATCGGCCAAGCGTTCTTGCATGCCCTTCTCCGCCGTCGGCAATTGGTCCAAAAAGTCCTTCACGCTCCCATCCATCAGGGATTGCGGCAAAAACCCTGGGTTGTCCACGTCGGCCATGTCCATGGCATATCCCGCCTCTCGGGCGAGAATCAAAATCTTGCGCTGGACGTCCACCCCGCTCAAATCGATGCGTGGATCCGGCTCGGTGAAGCCCGCGTCCATGGCGCCTTTCACCGCATCCACGAAACCGCATTCGGGGCCAAACGTGCTGAACAAGAAATTCAGCGTCCCCGACAACACCGCGTCGATGCGATGGATGCGATCCCCGCTTTGCACGAGGTGTTCAATGGTGTCAATGACCGGGAGTCCTGCGCCAACGTTGGTCTCGAAGCGGTACTGGGTGTTCTTCGCCCGGGCGAGGGCCTTCAACCCTTCGTACCTGCTTTGCGCATCGGCCGCGGCGATTTTGTTGGATGCCACCACACCGATGGATGCTTGAAGCACTTCCTCATAGACGCTGGCCACGTCGGCGCTCGCGGTGTTGTCCACAAACGCAACGTTTTCCAAGTTCATGGCCTTCATCGCCGACACAAACGCTTCCAAGCTCCCTGATTCGCCGTTCGCTTCCAGGTCGGATGCCCATCGAGACAAATCAATCCCCTCCGAACGCAAAAGATGCTTCCGGGAATTGGCCAATCCCACGACCCGCAGGTCAATGGCCCTGTCCGCCAACAAATCGTCGTGGGCTTTCTGAATTTGGTTCAGCAAGGTGCCTCCCACGTTCCCCACGCCTGCGCAGAACAAATTCACACGGCACACCTCACGTTCAAACAGCGTGCTGTGCAGGGCACGCAACGCCTTGGCCACGTCCTTGTTTTGAATGACGATGCTGATGTTGCGCTCGGTCGAGCCTTGCGCAATGGCGTAAATGTTGACGCCGTTTTTGCCCAATGCATCGAACGCCCTACCAGACAAGCCTGTCTGGTGG
>CAZKGY010000123.1:0-5278 GCA_964552305.1 uncultured Comamonadaceae bacterium | reverse complement strand
GTTCTCATGACCCCCGCCGTCATCCATACCCAAGGCATTTGCAAAACGTTCGGCGACCACCGGGCGCTGAAGCCGTTGGACATGGAGGTGGGGCAAGGCCGCATCGTGGGACTGTTGGGCCCCAATGGTGCTGGGAAAACCACCCTGCTTCGGATGCTCACGGGCATCACAAGGCCGGACGAGGGCGAACTCACTATCTGGGGCGAGAAGCACCATCGAGGGTTGCTGTCTCGCATGGGATACTTGCCTGAGGAGCGCGGCCTTTACAAAGGCATGCGCGTCGCCGAGCAGGTGCTCTACTTTGCTTCGTTGCGTGGCATGAAACGCACCGACGCCGAGCGAGAGTTGAAGGGTTGGTTCGAGCGCCTAGAAGTGGAAGGGTGGTGGAACCGCGAGGTGGGGGATTTGAGCAAGGGGATGGCCCAGAAGGTTCAATTCATCGCCACGGTGCTGCATCGGCCGGAGCTGCTCATCCTGGACGAGCCCTTCAGTGGCTTGGATCCCATCAACGCCCAATTGGTTCGAGAAGAAATGTTGCGTCTTGTCCGAGAAGAGGGCGTGACCTTGCTTCTCTCCACCCACGACATGGGGTCGGTGGAGTCGCTTTGCGACGACGTGGTCATGTTGAACCAAGGCACCAAAGTCCTCGGGGGACAAGTCGACGAGATTCGGTCGGCCGCGAGCCAAGGCCAGGTGCACCTGCGCGGACGCGGCAATTTGCTGGCGTTTGTCAATGCCTTGGGGGCGCAGGCCAAGGTTGACCGTTCAGCCACCAACGAGGGGGTCCACGAGTTGGACTTGACGCTGCTGAACGGCTGGGACATGCCTGCGCTGTTGTCGTTTGCCGTGAATCACTTGGACGTCATGGAGGCGTCCCCTATCCAGAAAAGCATGGAAGAGGTGTTTGTCACCACGGTCGAAAACCACCGAAGCCATGGGTGAGGCCTGGAACAGGTGGGTGGCCATGGTGCGCCGCGAATACGTGACGAGGGTGCGCCGCCGGGTGTTCCTCGTGTCCACGGTTCTTGGGCCGTTGTTGATGGTGGGTTTCGTGGCTGGCATGGTGATGTTGACGCAATCCACCGAAGAACCGGTGCGCGTGTGGGTGGCCGACGAGTCAGGCGTGCTGACGGTCAAGCACCCCGAGGATGGCTGGATGCCGTCGTGCCCTTCGTGCTTCCCGAGCAGAGACCTGCTGTCGTACGAATTTGGCAGGACGTTTTTGAGCGAAGGGGCGCTGAAGGAGGCGGGCTTTTCATGCATGATTTCTTTGGACGACGGGGTGGTTCAAAGCGAGAAGGTTCAGCTGTTGCAGTTGGCCGTTCCGTCCATGCGCATCAAACGATGGATGGAGAGCG
Source organism: uncultured Comamonadaceae bacterium (assembly GCA_964552305.1). GTDB lineage: Bacteria > Bacteroidota > Bacteroidia > Flavobacteriales_D > Sanyastnellaceae > UBA11663. Next base: position 3,920 of record CAZKGY010000123.1, on the reverse strand, counting down.
ACTTGAGCGAGGCGATTGAACGGTTGAAGGTCCGCGACATGCCGTCCCTCGACTACGACGCCTACTTGGGGCTGAAAACCGAGGTTCGCCTGGTCGGGTTGGATTACGCCACCGGGGAAGTCCAAAGCGACGGCAAGGCCGTGGTAGGCTTCATCTTCAGCCTCTTGATGTTCATGTTTGTCATGATTTATGGCATGCATGTGATGCGCGGGGTCATCGAGGAAAAGGCCAACCGCATCGTGGAGGTCATTCTGAGCACCGTCAAACCCATGCATCTGTTGTCTGCCAAAATTGTGGGCATCGGAGCGGTGGGACTCACCCAGATGGTGGCTTGGTCGTTGCTTGGCTGGTTGTTCATGGGGTTGTTCGGATGGGGGGTGGAGCAGTCCGATTGGATTGGGACGTGGGCCACGACGCAGGGGTTGAGCGACCAGGCGGTGGACTTCCAAACGGTCCTGGCACAGCAAGAGGAACTTGCCTTTTTGCTGGACATCCATTGGCCCACCATGGTGCTGTTTGGTCTGGTGTATTTCGCCTTGGGATACGCCCTCTATGGGGCGCTGTTTGCCTGCATCGGATCCATGGTGGAGGCGGAGTCGGACGCCCAATACTTGATGCTTCCTGTCATGCTGCCACTCATTTTCAGCTACTCGATGGCGGCGCAGGCGATTGATGCGCCCGAGAGCACGGTGGCGGTGGTCAGCTCCCTGGTGCCTTTCTCGGCGCCCGTGTCCATGATGGTCAGGCTGCCCATGGGGGTGCCATGGTGGCACGTCGCGGTGAGCCTCGGCTTGCTCGTGTTGACGACCCTGGCGATTTTGGCCTTGGCTGGCCGGGTGTATCGCGTGGCCATCCTCATGTACGGGAAGCGTCTGGGCTTGATGGATGTGCTGAAATGGATGGTTCAACCCAACGGCTCCTCGCGATGAACACGTTGCGACGCGTCGCCGTGATTGATTGCGGCACCAACACCTTCAACTTGCGCGTCGTCGACTTGGGGGCGGAGGCTGGGTGGATCCCCGTGTTTGGGCAACGGGTCCCAGTGCGCCTTGGCAAAGGAGGGGTGGCCAAACAACAAATCCTCCCCGACCGCATGGCTCGTGGCTTGGACGCGTTGATGTCCATGCGTGAAAACCTTCGGAACTACCGCGTCGAGGAAGTGCATGTGGTGGCCACGAGCGCCATGCGCGACGCGAAAAACGGCGCCGACTTCTGTGCCCAGGCCAAGGAATTGGCGGGGCTGGACATTCAAGTCATTTCAGGCCCACACGAGGCCAGGCTGATCCAAGAAGGCGTGACGCTGAATTTCACCCCGCCCGAAGGCACGACCTGCTTGACGATGGACATCGGCGGCGGAAGCGTGGAATTCATCGTGTGGAATGCCGAAGGCATCCAATGGGCGCAGAGTTTTGACGCAGGCGTGGCCAGGTTGGCCATGCTGATGCAGATGCCGGATCCCATGGGGGCGGCGGGGGCAGCGAAAATGACCCCGTTCTTCGAGGACGTCATGGCGCCCTTGGTGGCGGCGTTGGAAGCGTTGAAGCCGACGGTGCTTGTGGGCGCGAGTGGTTCGTTTGATACCATGGCGGATTTGGTGGGCACACGCACGCGAAGGGAGCGTCCCGACCATGCCCAAACCCCCGAGTCGCACCCCGGTGTCGATCCCATTCCGCTGGATGCATGGAAGGACGTCGCGCGTCAGCTCCTTGAGAATGGGATGCACGATCGGTCGGCCATGCCCGGCATGGACCCGGCCCGCGTGGATTTGATGCCTTACAGCGCCGCGCTGGTGGAGTGGGTCCTTGGCCTGTCGACGTTTGACACCATGTGCCGGGCGCCATACGCCCTCCGGGAGGGGGTGTTTTCGCGGTTGGAGCGGGGGTTGCCTTTGCTGCCCGTGGTGAATGAATGAGCGATTGGCACCATCTTTGGTCTGATTGAATCCAAACCACTGACCCATGGCGCACCTGTTGATTGTGGACGACGAACAGTCCATCCAAGCGAGTTTGAAGGAAATCCTGGAGTACGAAGGCCACAAGGTGGCGCTGGCAGGGACCGGCATGGACGGGGTGCTCGCCGCCACCAAGACCGCCTTCGATGCCATTTTTTGCGACGTCAAAATGCCCCAAATGGACGGATTGGACGTGCTTGACATGCTTGCCAAAAAGGGCGTCTCTACCCCCGTGGTGATGATTTCAGGCCACGGAACGGTGGACACCGCCGTGCAAGCCCTCAAAAAGGGGGCGTACGACTTCATTCAAAAGCCATTGGACCTGAACCGTGTGTTGGTCACCCTTCGGAACGTGCTTGAGCGGGGAGACTTGGTTGCGGAGACGAAGGTGCTCAAGAAGCAAGTGCATCAGGCGCAATCCCATGCAATCGTTGGGGAGTCGAAGGGCATTCGAGAAGTGCTTCACATGGTTGAAACCGTCGGACCCACCGACGCTAGGGTGCTCATCACGGGTGGCAACGGTTCCGGCAAGGAGCTCGTCGCAAGGCAGTTGCACAACCAAAGCGAACGGGCAGAGGGGCCTTTCGTGGAAGTCAATTGTGCCGCCATTCCGTCGGAGTTGATCGAAAGCGAGTTGTTTGGCCACGAAAAAGGTGCGTTCACGAGCGCCGTGGCCATGAGAAAGGGCAAATTTGAGCAGGCCGATGGAGGGACGTTGTTCCTGGACGAGGTGGGGGACATGAGCGCAAGTGCGCAGGCCAAGGTGTTGCGGGCGCTCCAGGAGAACAAAGTCACAAGGGTGGGCAGCGACAAGGACATTCCTGTGAACGTGCGGGTTTTTGCGGCCACCAACAAGAACCTGAAGGAAGCCATCGCCAAGGGGGAGTTTCGCGAAGACTTGTTCCACCGGTTGGCCGTGGTTCCAATCCACGTGCCATCCCTCGCGGAGCGCCGAGACGACGTGCCCTTGCTGGTGGAGCATTTCTTGTCCACGATGGCTCCAGCTGCAGGCAAGGCGGTGCCGAAGGTTGCCCCCAAAGCCATGGCCTTGCTGACCGAGGCTGCATGGACAGGGAACATCCGTGAGCTCCGGAACGTCGTCGAACGGTTGCTCATTTTTTGCCCGGCAGGCAAGGCCATTGACGAGGGTTTGGTGAAGCAATACGGGCATTTGTCGTAGGCTTCCGAGTCCCTCAGGTGGGGGTGAATGTCACAGAGAGATGTTGACAATCAATGAGATGGAGGCAACCCTTGCACAGGGACTTCGTCTAGCTTGCGTAAAACATCTGCATCATGGAATTTTTGGATCAACTTGAGTTGGACGGAGGACTGGCCCTCGGCACCCTGTTCATCTTGCTCGTGTCGTTGGCTGGCAACTGGCGTTTGTTCGTGAAATGCGGACAACCGGGGTGGTCGGTGCTGGTCCCAGGCTACAACGTGGTGGTGGCGATGCGCATCATCGGGAGGCCCGATTGGCATGCGGCGCTGTTCTTGATTCCCGCGTTCAACGTCTACTTTTTCTTCCGGACCATCTTGGAGCTGGCGAGTTGTTTCGGAAAGCACACGACCTACGACTACATCATGGCGTCGATCTTCAACATTTTCTACATCCTCAACCTGGGTTTGAGTGAGGAGGAAGACTACCAAGGACCTGTCTTTGGTCTTGACCAGAGCAGTTCGTCCGTGGCCATGGCTGCGTGACGCGCAGCTGAACGATGATTGGTTGGGCGACCTCGTTGGGGTCGCCTTTTTGCTACCCTAAAACCCGTTCAGCCCTTCGTCTTGGCGGCGACCATGTCGAGGGCGGCGTCAATAGCTGCTTGGAGTCCGGCGGCGTTTTTGCCGCCTGCCGTGGCGAAAAAGGCCTGCCCACCACCGCCGCCGCCAATGTGGCTTGCGAGTTCTCGAACCATGTTCCCAGCGTGCAAGTCGTGGCTTGCCACCACGTCGTCGCTGATGGCAACGGACA
>CAZKGY010000122.1:0-5284 GCA_964552305.1 uncultured Comamonadaceae bacterium | reverse complement strand
TGTTTTCATCAAATCGGCGATGGGACTGAGGTCCACCCCCCCGTCGCCATATTTGGTGTAAAAGCCCACGCCGAAGTCCTCCACCTTGTTGCCAGTGCCAGCCACCAAGGCTCGCCGACGCTGCGCCATGGCGTACAACGTCGTCATGCGAAGGCGCGCCCTTGTGTTGGCCATCGCCAATCCTTGGCTCGCGTCAGGGCCGTCCGGCAAGGACGACGCGAACAAATCGTACACCTCGGTCAACGAGACCGTGCTTCGACGAACCAAGGGATGCGATTGCGCCAACCAATCGATGTGTGACGCAGCCCTGCTGACTTGGTCGGGGGCTTGGTGGATCGGCATGTCCAAACACAACGTCGGCTTCCCTGTCATGGCGCACAGGGTGGAAGTCACGGCCGAGTCAATGCCACCCGACACACCCACCACAAACCCATCCATGGCAGCCGTCTCGGCATAGTCCGAGAGCCATTTCACAATGTGGGAGGCGACGCGAGCACAATTCATGACGTCAGGGTTTGGCAAAGAAACAGAGGGGCCGCGCAATCGTTCAGACCACGGCCTCAGAAGACAATTCCCAGGGAAAGGGCCAAAAAGCTGTCGTTGCCTTTCATCGTCTCAGTCACGAGCTGTTGTTCCTCCAACAACCCTTGGGGGTACCCGTTCTCGTCGTTCACCCGAAGGATGTCTTGGGCCTTGTGGGTCGAGAACAAGCTGCTGTTGTAGGTCAATCCCACCATGAGCGCGGTGGACCCCGCCAGCTTCCGCTCAAACCCGACACCGATGATCATGGATGCCCGGAACAACTTGGTTTGATCCGTGTCAATGGTGGCATCAGGGATGTCGAACCGGTCCACGTTGCCATCGTCCAGCAACACCGTGGAATAGTAGTCGCGCGTTTCGCCGACGAATCGTTTGGTGTTCAAACCCAACCCGGCACCGAATTTTCCATAGAACGTGGAATACCCGATTTCCTTCGTCCTCATCTTGAAGGTGAAGGGAAGTTCGACGTATTGGTTGTCCAACTGCCGCGTCACAAAACTCACCGTGTCGCCACCGTAGGGCTCCCAAAATTCGACGGTGCCTCCGGTGCGAAAGACGTTCAAGCCCGTGCCAATGGCGTAGGACTCTGAGAACAAAATGTCCGCCATGAAGCAATAGCCAAAATTGAAGTTGGACCCTTCCGTCTCATGCTCGAAGTCACTGGAAACCATCCAGGATACGTTTGGCTCAATGGCCAACCCCATGCGAAAGCCTTCTTGGGCTTGGGCCTCAGGCATGGCCAACGTCAGGAAGCATGCCGCACAGGCGGGCAAAATCTGGAAAAGCTTGTTCATCTTTGTCATCGAAACACGCGTTTTGTCCAAAGCTACCCTTCCCTTTCGCACAGACCTTCGGGTCTGCAACAAGTTGTTCCACGGGGCGTTGTGGGTTACGCTGGCCTTGGCAGGTTGCACCAACCCAACAAGCGAGGTCGACATCTCGTCGACGCCACTCCCTCCTTCCGTCACGTTCCTGCGTTGGAACGAAACCCTGCACGACCTGGAGCGCATCGAGACGTTGGAAGACAAGCTCGATGCATTGATGCAAGCCGACTCCGCCTTCTGGACGACGTGGTGCGAAGGCATCCTTCGGCTCGGTCCGGCAGAGGACACCGCGAGCGTGGCCATGCTGGGCGAATTTGAACGGACCATGCAGCCCATGCTCGAAGGCATCGACAGCACCTCTGGCAGCCCCGAATCGTTGCAAAACGCGGAACGACGCATGGCGCTCGCGATGCGCCGAATGCACGTCCTGATGCCCGACCTCGCCTTGCCCAGAGTGGTTTGGATGCCCTCAGGGTTCAACTTTGCGGTGTACCCCGAAGCCGACTGGCTTGGCGTGGCCCTCGAATGGTTCATGGGCAACGAACACCCCTTGCTGGAGACTTTGCCCCCAGAGAAGTTCCCCGCGTATCGCCTGAATCGCATGCGCCAGGAATGGATGGTCAGCGACGCCTTCCGCGGCTGGTTCGCGGTCCAACACCAAGGCGCCATGGGTACGGACCGACGCACGGTGGACCTCATGCTGTTTTGGGGCAAGGTGCTTCACGTCACCGCACGTTGCCTTCCTGAAACGAGTCCGGCTGGGCTCATGAATTGGACGTCTGACGAATGGGCCTGGGCCATGGCTCAAGAACGAAGCATCTGGCGGGAACTGCAGCCCCAAGACGTGCTTTTCAACCGCAACCCGCGCGAAGTCATGCGGTGGTTTCAAGAAGGCCCCTTCACAAGGGCTGGCGCCATTCCACAAGATTCACCCGACCGCCTGGGCATGTTCGTCGGATGGCGCATGGTGGAATCGTTCGTCCGAGCGAATCCGGGCATGTCCACCGCCGACCTCATGGCACAGACGAACCCCGACCCTTTCCTTCGAGGGTACCGCCCGTAACTTGTCGCATCAAACCCTGCATTCATGGCCACTTCCAGAATCACCATCGACGTATCCACCGACGAAAACCAAGTGCCCGTCTCCATGACGTGGTCGGCCGAGGACGGAGGCATTGACCAGCAGGACGCCTCTGCCATGGCCTTGTCCATGTGGAACCCCAAGAAGTACGCCGCCATGCGGATGGACTTGTGGACGAAGGACATGAGCGTGGAGGAAATGCGGTCGTTCGTGGTCCAAACCATGATGACCCTTGCGGATACGTACGAACGCGCCACGTCGGATAAGGATCACGCCACCGCCATCCGGGGGTTCACCGAGGAACTCGCCAAGCGCATCGGCGTGCTCGAGGGCTGATGCCCCTCAGGCGCGAAACAATCCGTTCGTTTGGTGGATGAATCGAAGCACGTCTCCGCGACCCTGCCCCGTGTTCCCGCTCGTCACAAACGTGGGAGGCATTTTGTGCCATTGCTTGAGCATCTCCGCTTCGTAAGCCGGCAGGAATGACGCGGCTTCTGTTTTGTTCAACTTGTCCACCTTGGTGAACACCAGCACAAACGGCAGGCCAACCTCCCCCATCCACGCCATGAACTCGAGGTCCACCTTTTGGGCTGGGATCCTCGAATCCACGAGCATCATGACGCACAACAAATTCACCCGGCTGTCCAAATACTGCTTCGTGACCTTCATCCATTGCTGACGGTCCTTCTTGCTCACCTTGGCGTAACCAAACCCTGGCAAGTCCACGAGGTACCATTTGCCGTCGATGTCGAAATGGTTGATCAACTGGGTTTTCCCGGGAGTTCCTGATGTCTTGGCCAATGCGTTGCGGGCCGTCAGCATGTTGATGAGCGAGCTCTTCCCCACGTTCGAGCGCCCGATGAAGGCGTATTCTGGACGGTCAGGCTTGGGGCATTCCGAGGGCTTGGCGCTGCTCTTCACGAACTGCGCCTCCTTCAATTCCCAACCATCGTGCCCATCCGCCATGTCAAGCAATGCCTCGGGCACGGTGCCAATCGGACAAGATCTGGTTGAACTGGTCTGGATGCTCCATCATGGGTGCGTGGCCGCATTCGTCGATCCAGAACAAATCGGCGTCCGGGAAACCAGCCTCGAATTCTTCCGCCACCTCGGGTGGGGTGATGATGTCGTTGCGCCCCCAAATCAGGCACACCGGGATGTTCATGCTCGGAAGGTCTTTGGCCATGTTGTGGCGAATCGCCGACTTGGCAATGCTCAAAATGCGCAACACCTTGTTCCGGTTGTTGACGGCTTCAAAGCATTCATCCACCAGTTCGGGGGTCGCGTGCTTGGGGTCATGAAACGTCACCGCCACTTTCTCCTTGATGTAGTCCTTGTCTTCGCGGCGGGGAAAGCTTGACCCAAAGGCGTTTTCGTACAGCCCGCTGCTGGCCGTCAACGTGAGCGAAGCCACGCGATCGAGGTGGTCCCGGGTGTAAATCAATCCCACGTGACCACCCAGGCTGTTCCCAAGCAAGTGCACCTTGTCCAGGCCCATTTCGTCGAGGAAACCTGCAATGTGTTTGGCCAACTGCTTCGCGTTGGTCTCGAGCATGGGCAGCTCGTAGATCGGCAACATGGGAGTGATGACACGAAACGACTTGCTGAAATGCGCGCGCACCTCGGCGAAGTTGCTCAGGGCGCCAAACAAACCGTGCAACAACACGAGGGGCGTCCCCTCTCCTTCTTCCACGTACCGGTACGCACCGAGCTCAATGATGTTGGATTCCATGCCTCAAAATTCACGAAGGAGAGCAAACGACGAGCAATCGGAATCCGAGAGCATCCACCATGCGTTGTTCACATCCCTTGTGGACAACGTGTGAATGACGCAATTCCACCACTTCCCCCCACCCCGCCAAACAGCCCGTATTCCCTGAGGATTTTCCGGACGAACGTGCAAACTTTTTCCACAAAGTGGGAGAAAGTGTCAATGAGTGGGAGAAAGTGGTAAATCGTGCGTACTTTTGGGTTGGCGAAAAATCACCATGCTCAACCTGCTCGGAGAACACCCATGCCGCATCGACGCCAAAGGCCGTCTGATGTTCCCTGCCAAGCTGCGGAAGCAGCTTGACGGGGTCATGCACCATGGGCTCGTGGTGAACCGCGACATTTTCGAAGGCTGCCTCGTGCTCTACCCGAAGCCGGAGTGGGACAAGGTGAACGGGGAAATGTCTCGCCTCAGCCGCTACAACAAGCAGCACCAGCTGTTCCAGCGGAAATTCATGAAGGGCGCCACCCACGTCGAAGTGGACAGCGCCGGCCGAATCAACCTGCCCTCCTCGTTGCTCGAATACGCGGGCATCGACCCCAAAACCGCCAACGACGTCATTGTCTCCGGACTAGGCGAGAAGGTGGAAATCTGGAACGAGGCAGCCTACCACAAGCAGGTCGTCCAAGACGACGAAGCCATCGACTTCGGCGCGCTGGCAGAATCCGTACGCAAAGACATCGAAGGCTCCGACGCGCAATGACCACCCCCTACCACGTCCCCGTCATGTTGACTGCCTCGCTTGAGGCCCTCCAACTCGACGGCGATCGACGGGACGGTTGTTGGATGGATGCGACGTTTGGCGGCGGTGGCCACAGCAGGGCCATGCTCGACGCCCTTACGGAAGAGGGCAGGCTGTTCGGGTTCGACCAAGACCCCGACGCCAAAGCCAACGTGCCCGACGACGGGCGGTTCACCCTCGTCGAAGCCAACTTTCGCTACGCCCCCCAATTCCTGCGCGCGCACGGCGGACTTCCCTTGAAAGGACTGCTTGCGGACCTCGGGGTCAGTTCGCACCAATTCGACACGGCCGAACGCGGTTTTTCGCTGCGGCACGACGCACCCTTG
>CAZKGY010000121.1:0-5312 GCA_964552305.1 uncultured Comamonadaceae bacterium | reverse complement strand
CTTGGTTTCTGGCTTGACCAGAAATTACCCGAGTGTCATCCGGCCCGCCCTTCATGTCATTGGCAAGGCCCAAGGCGTGGACAAGGTCGCCGGGATGTACATCCTCCAGACGAAAAACGGCCCAATGTTCTTTGCCGACACCACGGTGAATACCAACCCGACGGTGGAGGACATCGTGAACATCACCCTGCTCACAGCAGAGGCGGTGCGCAACCTTCGCATCGTGCCGCGAATTGCCCTGCTCAGCTATTCCAACTTTGGCAGTTCCAAGGGGTACGACGCCGAAAAGATGGCCGAGGCGGCGCGCTACTTGCACGTGCACCATCCCGAGTTGATTGTGGATGGCGAGGTGCAAGCCAATTTTGCGATGAACCAGGACAAGCTGGCGGAGAGTTTCCCATTCAGCGCCCTGAACAAGCGCCGCGTGAACACCTTGATTTTTCCCAACCTTGCCGCAGGCAACATCAGCTACAAGCTCATGCAAGAGATGGCGGGCATGGATGCCCAAGGGCCGGTGTTGTTGGGAATGCGAAAAAGCGTGCACATCCTGCAGATGGGCTCCAGTGCCAAGGAAATTTTGGACATGGTCCGGCTCGCGGTCGTGGACGCACAAATCAAGGGGCTCTCATGATTCATCACTTGCACGGCCGACTCGTTGAAAAGCACCCCACCTATGCCGTGGTGGAATGTGGCGGAGTCGGATACATGGTGGCCATTTCGCTGACGACGTTTGATCGGCTCGGCAACGACGAATTGGTCAACATCCTGACGCACATGGTCGTTCGGGAAGACGCCCAGCTGCTCTACGGATTCGCCACCGAAAGCGAACGACAACTGTTCCTCCAGTTGATTGGGGTGAATGGCGTCGGGGCCAACACCGCGAGGCTCATTTTGAGCGCCATGGAACCCGAGGTCGCCGCCGAAGCCATCGCTTCCGGAGACGTGGACGCGATGAAGCGCGTGAAGGGGATTGGTGCGAAGACGGCGCAGCGGATCATCGTGGATTTGCAGGACAAAGTTGGGGTGTCGGGTTCAAGCAGCAAGTCCGCTGGCGCAAATTCTGGCACGTCGCACAATACGTTGAAGGTTGATGCGTTGGGGGCACTGACGTCATTGGGCTTTGACAAAACCAAATGCAACAAGGTGTTGGATGAACTCTTGAAAAAGGAAGGAAATTCGGCCACCCTTGAGGGGTTAATCAAGGCCGCTTTGCGCGAACTTTGACCTTACACCGACGATTGAACTGGCTTTGAAGACCACCGACCAATCCTCAGGCGCGATGAGCCGGGCATGCCGTGCCCTGTTTCTGGTTGCCACATTTATAGGAGGCACGGGGCTCTCAGCGGGTTGGGCGCAATCGAGCGAAGGCACTGCAGGATCGGATTCAACCACGTACAACCTGCCTTTTCCCCACGACAACGGAGACCAATTCAACCCCTCGGAGTTTCCTGGGGGCGTGTCGTTGCAGTGGCCCAGCAACTTCCAATACGGTGTCACCTACAACCCGCTGACTGGGAATTACGAGGTCCAACAAACCATCGGAGACACGCTGGCGTTCCGTCCAGCGAGTTTGTTCACCTTGGACGAATACCTGGATTACAACATCCAAGGGAATTTGTCAGAATTTTGGAACGAACTCCAAACGGAGGAAGACGAAGCGGACCGCGCGTTTGCACCCAAGCTGGAAATTGACAGCGAGCTCTTCGAGATGATCTTCGGGAGCAACGAGATTGAGATCAAGCCTCAGGGCACGGCCGAGATCACCCTGGGCTACACGTGGAACAACACCGAGAACCCCCGAATTCCCGAGCGGCAACGCCGTGCGGGGTCCATCGATTTTGACCAACGCATTCAGCTGAACATCTCGGGAAAAATCGGCGACAAGATTGAGCTTGGCACCCAGTACAACACGCAGTCGCTGTTCGATTTTGAAAACCAAATGAACATCGGCTTCCAGGGCGAGGAGGACGACATCCTGAAGAACATCGAGGCGGGAAACATCAGCATGCCGTTGAATAGTTCCCTGATTCAAGGCTCCCAGAGTTTGTTTGGGGTGAAGGTGGAAACGCAATGGGGGCGCCTCTACAACACCACCGTCTTCAGCCAACAAAAGGGCGAACGAAGCGAAATTGAAGTGGAAGGCGGCGCCCAAACTCAGGAATTTGACATCCGTGCAGACGACTACGAGGCGAACCGTCACTACTTCTTGTCGCAGTACTTCCACGACCAGTACGACGACGCCATGCGGAGTTTGCCAGTGCCCAACTCGGGGGTGATCATCAACCGGATTGAAGTCTACGTGGTCAACCTGCAGGCGAACACCCAGGACGTGAGAAACGTGATTGCGTTCACGGATTTGGGCGAACACCCCGACTACATCAGCACCAACTTGCCTGTGGCCAACCTGGTCAACAGCGAGAGCATCTTCCCGGGTGGAGGGTTCCTTGACTCAGCCACAACGCCCACCCAAAACCGTGCGCCCAACAACTACAACAACGACTTGTTCCGGAGTTTGACGTCGAACGACAACGTCATGAACTACGTCGGTGCGAACGAAGAATTGGCCAACGTGGGCACCTTGGGAGGACAGCTCGTGCAAGGCGTCCACTACGAACGCGTGGGCAATGCCCGCAAATTGACGCAGTCCGAATTCACGTTCAACTCTCGGCTTGGGTTCATTTCCTTGCGCCAGTCGTTGAACAACGCCGAGGTGCTTGCCGTGGCCTACGAATACACCGTCGATGGACAAACGTACAAGGTTGGAACCTTGAGCCAAGACGGGTACGCGGCCCCTGGTGCCTTGGTTTTGAAGATGTTGAAGTCCTCCGTGACCCAGGTTAAGCTTGACAACGGAGACCCTTCCCCGCTGTGGAAGGTGATGATGAAGAACGTCTATTCCATGGGGGCCTTTGGGGTCAGCAACGAGGACTTCCGCCTGGACATTTGGTACAACGACCCGAACTCCGGCGTCGACCTGAATTACATCCCACGCTCGCCACTCGACGGACGATTGCTTGTCCAGGTGCTCGGGATGGACCGCATCGACATCAACGGCATGCCCAATCGGGACGGCGTTTTTGACTACGTGGACAACGCAGCCGTGCAAGGCGGAACGATCAACAGCCAAAACGGCCGCATTTACTTGCCTTCGGTGGAGCCGTTTGGGTCGAATCTTGCGGCGAAAATTGAGAACCTTGTCCAGAATTCGGACTCCATTCCGGAAGATCAAAAGGAAGTCCAAACGGAAAACCTCATCCGCACGTTGGTGTTCCAGCCACTCTACGACAGCACCAAAACAGCAGCCCAACAGATTCCGTCGTTGAATCGCTACCGAATCAAAGGACGATTCCAATCGCAGAGTTCGTCGGAAATTCAGCTGAACGCGCTGAATGTGCCGGAAGGTTCCGTGACTGTGACCGCCGGTGGGGTGCGCTTGGTGGAGAACCGCGACTACACCGTGGACTACAACTTGGGACGCGTCCGAATCATCAACGACGGGCTCCTCGAATCGGGCCAAACAATCCGGGTGTCACTCGAGTCGAACTCGCTGTTCAACATCCAAACAAAGACCTTGTTGGGCACGCGATTCGATTACGTGGTGAGCGACAACTTCACGGTGGGGACCACGCTCTTGAACATGCGAGAACGGCCCTTGACAAGGAAGGTCAACATGGGCGACGAGCCCGTGAACAACACGGTTATGGGGGCGGACTTTTCGTGGCAAACGGAGAGCCAACTGCTCACCGACTTGATCGATGCCCTGCCGTTCTACAACACCAAGGCGAAGTCCACCTTCGACATCAGCGCCGAGGGCGCTTACTTGATTCCAGGGCACAGCCGCGCCGTGGGCGACGAAGGCACGGCCTACGTGGACGATTTTGAAGGTTCCCAGAGCACCATCGACCTGCGTGCCGTCAACCGTTGGTTCATGGCCTCCACCCCAGGAGGTGGCAACCCGGAATTCCCCGAGGGCGATTCCCCCGACAACGACCTAGAGTTCAACGCCAACCGCGCGGGCCTGAGTTGGTACACCATTGAGCCGACGTTGATCAACGGCAGTTCCCAAACAGACGGACAAATCGACGCCGAAACCAGGCAGGATCACCGCATGCGCCAGATCCTCTTGCAGGAACTGTACGAGCGTGGTGACTACAGCAACAGCGCCACAACGGGACTTCCCACCAACCTTCCGACCCTCGACTTGACTTACCGCCCCACGGAACGCGGTCCTTACAACTACGGAGACTCGTCCCAATTCGCGGAAGACGGATCGCTCCTGAATCCAGAGGACCGATGGGCAGGCATCCAGCGTGCACTGACGACCACGGACTTCGAGGCAGCGAACATCGAATACATCCAATTCTGGATGATGGACCCGTTCAACGACGATGCCATGGACGACGAGTCCATCGATGCCTCGCTGTTGGACAACGGGGGATACCTCTACATCAACCTGGGCAACGTCAGCGAGGACATCCTCAAGAACAGCCAGCTTGAATTCGAGAACGGGTTGCCCTCGGCGAACAACACGGAACTCGAGACGGACACCAGTTCTTGGGGGATTTACCCCGATCCCACCACGTTCAACGTGGTCAATGCCTTCGACAACAGCACCAACGACTACGCGTTGCAGGACGTGGGGTTGGACGGGTTGAATTCGTCGGCGGAACGTCAGTTTTTCGGCGATTGGTTGGCCAGTTTGGAAAGCACGTTGAGCCCGGATGCACTGGCAGCCTACAACGCCGACCCTTCGGCAGACGATTTTCGGTACTTCCGGACGCCTGAAGCCCAAGCGGCCGAGGAAGACGTGCTCGAACGTTACCAGTTCTTCAGCCGTTACGAAGGCAACTCGAACACACAGCAGCCTTACGGATACCCCATCACCGCGACAACCATTCCCAACACGGAGGACATCAACGAAGATTTGACGTTGGGGACCATCGAGAGCTATTACCAGTATCGCATCCCACTGACGCCAGAAGACTTGGCGGTGGAAAACGTGGGCAAGGGATACCTGGCGGACGTGTTGGAAACGGTCTCCAAGTCCCAAGGGGATGCCCTGGAGCAACGCCCCATCAAGTGGTACCAGTTCAAGATTCCGGTCAAGGATTTCCAAGCGACGTACCCCCAAGGGAGCATCAGCGATTTCCGATCGATCCGATTCATGAGGATGTTCCTGAAGGGGTGGGAAGAGCAAGTCACCTTGAGGTTTGGCCGCATGGAGTTGGTCCGGAGCGAATGGCGGCGGTACGAGCAGAGCCTGGCCGGGGTGCAAGAATTGGAAGTCGACGACCCGTCGTCCACCCAATTCA
>CAZKGY010000120.1:0-5365 GCA_964552305.1 uncultured Comamonadaceae bacterium | reverse complement strand
GCCAAGGCCAAGGCCAAGGAAGAAGCTTCCCGCGAAGCCGAAAGCGCCCGCCAGGCCATCGTGACCGAACGCAAGGCGGCGGTGGCTGAATTGAAGGCAGAAGTGGCGAAGTTGTCCGTGTCCATCGCGGAGAAGTTGATTCGCACCGAGCTTTCAAGCGACGACAAACAACAGGCGTTGGTCCAGAAGTTGATTGACGAAAGCCCCTTGAACTAAGCCATGGCCACCGCACGAGTCGCCGGACGATACGCGAAAGCACTTCTTTCTCTTGCGCAGGAGCGCAACGAGTTGGACGTGGTGAGCGAGGACTTGAACACGCTTGAGTCGTTGTTCGAAGGCTCGCGCGACCTCGTGGTCTTGCTCCAAAGCCCCATTGTGAAGGGCGACAAGAAGCAGGCCGTGTTGGACGCTGTGCTCAAGGGACACGTCGGCGAATTGACGACGAGCTACCTGAACATCCTTGTCCAGAAGGGCAGGGAGGGTTTGGTGGTGGACATGGTCCACGAAGGCCAAACCCAACTTCGCGCCCTCCGCAACATCAAGTCGGTTTCCGTGACCACGGCCACGGCATTGACCGACGATTTGCGGGCGAGCATCTTGGCCCAAGTGGCCAAAGTGCACCAAGGCGAAGTGGAATTGACTGAATTGGTCGATCCTGAAATCCTCGGGGGGTACATCCTCCAAATGGGAGATCAGATGATCGACGCCTCGGTGAAGCGACAGATTCGTTCGCTTGGCCGTGAACTAACTGAACACGACTACGAACCCGAATTTTGATCGGGTCTAACTCACAAAGCGATGGCTGAAATCAACCCAGCAGAAGTCTCCTCCATCCTCCGCGAACAACTCGCAGGCGCGGCAAGTGCGTCGCAGCTCGAGGAAGTGGGCACCGTCCTCCAAGTGGGAGACGGCATTGCACGCATCTATGGTCTGACCAGCGTGCAATCCGGCGAATTGATCGAATTTGAAAACGGGGTGCGTGGCATCGTGTTGAACCTCGAAGAGGACAACGTGGGCGCCGTGTTGCTTGAGCCATCGGGCGATTTGAAAGAGGGCAGCACCGCCAAGCGCACCGGCACCATCGCTTCGGTGAAGGTCGGAGAAGGCATGCTTGGCCGTGTGGTGAACATGCTTGGTGAGCCCATTGACGGCAAGGGCCCCATCACGGGTGAGACGTTTGACATGCCGGTTGAGCGCAAGGCGCCTGGCGTGATTTACCGTCAGCCAGTGAGCGAGCCATTGCAAACGGGCATCAAGTCCATTGATGCGATGATTCCCATCGGCCGTGGCCAGCGTGAGTTGATCATTGGCGACCGTCAAACGGGAAAGACCACGGTGGCGATTGACACCATCATCAACCAGAAAGAGTTTTACGACGCGGGAGAGCCCGTGTTCTGCATCTACGTCGCTGTTGGCCAGAAGGGCTCGACGGTGGCAGGCATTGTGAAGACCTTGGAAGAGGCGGGTGCCATGGCTTACACGGTGATCGTGGCCGCCACGGCATCGGATCCTGCACCGCTTCAGTTCTACGCGCCATTCACGGGCGCGGCCATCGGGGAATACTTCCGCGACACGGGACGTCCCGCATTGGTGGTCTACGACGACCTGTCCAAGCAGGCTGTGGCGTACCGCGAGGTGTCTTTGTTGCTCCGTCGTCCTCCAGGACGTGAGGCCTACCCTGGAGACGTCTTCTACCTCCACTCTCGCTTGCTCGAGCGTGCGGCCAAGGTCATCGCGGAAGACAGCATTGCCGCCCAAATGAACGACCTCCCAGAGTCGCTCAAGGGCAAGGTGAAGGGTGGAGGTTCGTTGACGGCCCTTCCAATCATCGAAACCCAAGCGGGTGACGTGTCTGCGTACATCCCGACCAACGTGATCTCCATCACGGACGGCCAAATCTTCTTGGAATCCAACCTCTTCCTCTCAGGGGTGCGTCCCGCCATCAACGTGGGCATCTCGGTGAGCCGAGTGGGTGGTTCTGCGCAGATCAAGTCCATGAAGAAGGTCGCAGGCACCTTGAAGCTTGACCAAGCCCAATTCCGCGAATTGGAAGCCTTCGCCAAGTTTGGGTCCGACCTCGACGACGCCACCAAAGCCGTCCTCGGCAAGGGTGAGCGCAACGTGGAGATTTTGAAGCAAGACCAAAACTCCCCACTCCCAGTGGAGGAGCAAATCGCCATCATCTACTGCGGCACCAAGAACCTGCTCCGCGACGTTCCTGTGAACCAAGTGAAGCAGTTCGAAAGCGACTACTTGGATTACATGCGTTCCAAGCACGCCGACACGCTCGCCTCCCTCAAGGCAGGCAAGTACACCGACGCTGAGACGTCTGTCTTGGAGTCGGCCGCCGCGGAATTGACTGCCCGTTACGCCTGATCGTTTAAGCCATGGCTGGAGGACTTCAAGAAGTACGCGATCGCATCTCTTCGGTGCAGAACACCATGCAGATCACCTCTGCAATGAAAATGGTGTCTGCCGCCAAGTTGCGCCGCGCGCAAGACGCCATCACTCGGATGCGTCCGTATGCGGAGAAGTTGCAAGGCATGTTGGCGAACGTGAGCGCGAGTTTGGAGTCGGGAGAAGGGGCGTACAGCGAGACGCGCGAAGTGCGAAACACGTTGGTGATTGCAGTGTCTTCCAACCGTGGGTTGTGCGGGGCCTTCAACAACAACGTGGTGAAGCAGGTAAACAAGGTGTTGGCTGACGCCAATGGGGCCAACGTGTCTGTGCTTCCCTTGGGGAAAAAGGTGCTTGACGCGGCCCGTCGTTTGGAATGGACCATGCCTGCCGGATTCGAGGACACGTCGACGACGTTGTTCGACGACTTGAACTTCAGCCGGGCGTCTGAGGTGGCCAACAAAGTCATGGAAGCGTTTGTGGCCGGCGAGTACGACCGCGTAGTGATTGCCTACAACCGCTTCAAGAACGCGGCGGTGCAACTCCCCACCAACGAAGCGTTCCTGCCCCTTTTGCCCGACGCCGACAACGCTGGCGCGGAAAGCAACGTGGACTACATCTTCGAGCCCAACAAGGAGGAAATCGTGGAGCGCATGCTTCCCAACGCCCTTCGCGTGCAGCTTTACAAAGCCCTGCTTGACAGCCACGCGGCGGAGCATGGCGCAAGGATGACGGCCATGCACCAGGCGACCGACAACGGCGGAGAGTTGTTGCGCGACTTGAGGATTTCCTACAACAAGGCGCGTCAGGCGGCCATCACCACGGAGATCTTGGAGATCGTTGCAGGATCCGAGGCGCTCGACGGGTAATCCCACCCTTTTCTTGGCACCATTTGTGGTTAGCTTCGGGCCATGGGTCTGAGGTTCCGCATCTTTTTGGGCATGATGACCGTGGTCGTCTGCGCGCTGATGGCCACGGGTTACGTGGCTTACCGCCATGGCGTGGATGCCGAAGGGAGCTACAACGCCCAACGCTTGCTGCGCAAGGAAGCGGCGCTTCAGCGAAGCTTGAGTTACATGCTGGAGCGGTTGGGAGGCGAGGTCGATCAGGACAGCCTGGCCACGGTCTTCACCGACCGCATTTGCGAATTGGCGGACGTGCATTCGTTGACCTTTTCGCTGTACAACCGGGAAGGCCAATTGGTGACGACGTCTCTGGGCCCTGGCAACGACATGGACTTGCGGTTGTCGGGCGCGGTGTTGGACAGGGTGCGTGGAGGAGATGCGAGGGTGGCGCTCGGAGACGTGGCGAACGGAACCGAGGTGGTTTGGCCGTTGTTGGCGAACGACGGAGCGTTGCTGGCCTTGGGACACGTGCATTACGACCCGCGGGAATCGGAGGAGGCGGATTGGCGAGCTTTTCTGGCGCGTTTGGCGCCCGTGTATTTGCTTCTTTTCGTTCTCGTAGGGCTATTGGCCTTTTCCTTGGCCAACTCGATTGTGCGGCCTCTGAGGAAGTTGAGCGACGACATGAAGCTGGATCCGCTGGGGCGATCCACCAACGCCACCGTGTCGTACCGCTGGCGGGACGAGATTGGGGCGCTGGTTGACGAATACAACCATCTTCTGAAGAGGTTGGCGGAGAGCATGGAGGGCAGGGCCAAATTGGAGCGCGAAGGGGCGTGGCGCGAGATGGCCCAGCAAGTGGCGCACGAAATCAAGAACCCTTTGACCCCCCTGAAGCTGGGTGCCCAGCACCTGAGAAGGGCGTGGGAGGACCAGGCACCAGATTTTGACGAACGCTTGGCGAGGTACACCCAAACAACCACCAAGCAAATCGATGCGTTGTCAGACATCGCTGAAGGCTTTGCCTTGCTGGCGAACGATGGCCTTGGGAACACCGAAGTGCTTGACCTCGGGGATTTGCTGCAAGACGTGACCTACCTCTGTGAGGCAGAGGGGGTGACGTTGTCAAACCTCGCCGTGGAGCCTGCGCTTGTGCGGGGAGACAGGACCCGGTTGACCCGGGCGTTCAACAACCTGGTACGGAACGGCTTGGAATCGAATCCTGAGGGCGAGGCATCGGTGGCGGTGACGTTGGCGACGGACGCTGGCGGGGCACACACGATCGAAGTGAAAGACAACGGCAAGGGCATCGATCCGGAACGGTTGCCCCACATTTTTGAGCCCAAATTCACCACCAAAACGCATGGCCTCGGGTTGGGGTTGGCCATGGTTCGGGCCATCGTCGAAGGGTCGGGCGGCGCCGTGTCCGTCAAAGAGACCTCTTCGTCAGGGACAGTGTTTGAGGTGCGGTTGCCCGCTCACAGCAAGGGGTAAATCACGGGCCGGCTGTTGCTGGCGTCGTTGTCAATGGCCCCCACGGCCAAACAGAGCAAATGCAAGCCGTCTGACACGCATTCTGGCACAAAGATGAACTCCGTGATGCTTGCGTCGTGACGGGGAGAATGGGGCACCCCAAAAAAGGCATGGTGGCCGAGCAACCGTCCTTCGTCCCTCTCGCGATCGATGGACGGCAAGTCCACCAACAGGTGCTTCACGCCGCGCTCCACAAGTGCTTGCAGCACGGCTTCTTCGAAGTACGGCGGGTTGGTGTCTGACCACGCACGGGTTTGCTTGTCCTCGTCGTTGGGCAAGGTTCGGATGACCAGCGCCTCTGGCCAATGCCCGTCTGGCATGGCATCCAACGCCTCCATGCCCACGACCCAATCGCCGTTTGGACGCCCTTGAGGCGTGACAGACAACACCCAGCAGGCAAAGTGATGGGGTTGGTTGCGGAACACCTGGTCCACGGAGTGCACGGTGGGCGTGATGTGGCCCAAGCACTCGGTGTGTGTTCCGTGCCCGTGGGGGTTGAAGGTGATGGTTCGAAAGTTGACGCTTCCTCCTTCTTCGACCGCCCCCACAAACCCGTTTGCCCGAACGGGTTCGATGGACGGCGAGTCCAC
>CAZKGY010000119.1:0-5442 GCA_964552305.1 uncultured Comamonadaceae bacterium | reverse complement strand
GGGTCGTCGACTTCCCGCTCCTCGAATGGGACGAAGACACCGAGCGTTACCACGCCATGCACCACCCATTCACGTCGCCCAAGCCCGAGCAGATGGACATCCTCGAGTCGGACCCCGGTGCGGTCAAGGCGAACGCCTACGACATGGTCATCAACGGCGTCGAGATTGGCGGGGGATCCATCCGGATCCACGACAAAGACATCCAGGCGCGCATGTTTGACCTCCTTGGCTTCTCGCCGGAAGAGGCGCAGGCGCAGTTTGGGTTCTTGATGGACGCGTTCCAATACGGCGCGCCGCCGCACGGTGGATTGGCCCTTGGGTTCGACCGCTTGTGCAGCTTGTTCGGCGGCAGCGACAGCATCCGCGATTTCATCGCCTTCCCAAAGAACAACAGCGGCCGCGACGTCATGATCGACGCGCCTTCACCCATCCACGACGAACAATACGACGAGCTTTTCCTGCGATCCACGGCGCCGGACGAGAACACCGACGCGTGAGCCGTGTTGACTGACAAACTCTGAAATTCCACAACGATGTACCCTCCCGAAATGGTAGCCCCCATGAAAGCGGACCTCACCGAGGCCGGTTTCTCAGAATTGATCACCGAAGCCGACGTCGACACGGCCCTGGCCAAAGAAGGCACCACGCTCGTGGTCCTCAACAGCGTCTGCGGTTGTGCCGCCGGCTCCATGCGCCCCGGCGTCAAGCTCGCCGTGAAGCACAGCAAGGTGCCCACGAACTTGACCACGGCGTTTGCAGGCGTCGACCGTGAAGCCGTCGACCGCGCCCGCAAATTCATGCTCCCCTACCCTCCATCCTCGCCCTGCGTGGCGTTGTTCAAGGACGGTCGATTGGCCGCCATGGTGGAACGTCACCACATCGAAGGCCGAACCGCCGAGATGATCGCCGATCACCTCAAGATGGCGTTCGACGAATTCTGCTGAGCACCAATCCATGGCACGCGTCCTGACAGGCATCCAAAGCACCGGCACCCCGCACCTCGGAAACATCCTGGGGGCGATCAAGCCGGCGGTTGAATTGGCGAACGAAGGCTCCAACGAGAGCTTTCTGTTCATTGCGGACCTGCACTCGTTGACGCAAATCAAGGACGGCGCCACCCTGCGCGAGAACACCTACTCGGTGGCGGCGACGTGGATGGCGTTTGGGCTGGACACCGAGCGGACGGTGTTCTACCGCCAAAGCGACGTGCCCGAATGCACCGAGCTCGCCTGGTACCTGCAGTGCTACTTCCCCTACTCGCGTATGACCTTGGCCCACAGCTTCAAGGACAAGCAAGACCGGTTGGGCGACGTCAACGCCGGGCTGTTCGCCTATCCCATGCTGATGGCGGCGGACATCTTGCTCTACGACGCGGACCTCGTGCCTGTGGGGAAAGACCAAATGCAACACCTCGAAATGACCCGCGACGTCGCGAGCCGTTTCAACCACGCCATGGGCGAGACCTTCGTGTTGCCGGAAGCTCTGACCCGTGAAGCCACGATGTACGTGCCTGGCCTGGACGGTGGCAAAATGTCCAAGTCACGGGACAACACCCTGAACATTTTTGACGACCCCAAGGCGCTGAAAAAGCGCATCAACAAGGAAATCGTCACCGACGCCACGCCCCTCGAAGACCCCAAGGACCCGGAGGCCAACGTCACCCATAGCCTGTACCGCCTGGTGGCGAGCGAGGCACAGGCCGACGACATGGCGAAGCAACTGCAAGCCGGTGGGTTTGGTTGGGGACACGCGAAGAAGGCCCTTTTGGAGGCTCTGGTGGACGGCTTCGCGGACGAGCGCGCACGCTTTCATGAACTCATGGCCGACAAGCGTGAGATCGACGAAGCGCTTGCCAAAGGCGCCGAGAAAGCACGCGCCGTGGCGGCCGACGTGTTGGCCCGCGTTCGTGAACGTGCCGGTTATTGACCTGGAGGCACAGCCCCATCAAGCACCTCGGCCCCGTACTTCGTTTGGAACTTCCTGTACAATTCGCGCTGGCGGTTGTCGAGGTCGATTTCGCGGCCTTCGATCCACGCATGGGTCAAGCTGTTGGTCCGCATGTCCAAGGCATCGCCTGACGACATGAACAGCGTGGCCACCTTGCCTCGCTCCAGCGTGCCAACCTCCTCTTCCAGGCCCAAAATCCGAGCAGGGTTTCGCGTGATCGTTTGGATCGCTTGCTCTTCCGTCAGGCCGTACGCGCGGGCCGTGCCCGCATAGAATGGCAAGTTCCGGGAGTTCATTTCCGTCATGCGTTGGTCGACCTGAAGGGCCACGGTCAGCCCTTCGTCCATGAGCAATTTGGGCAAGCGGAACGGCAAGTCCACGTCGTCGTCGGCAAACCGTGGCAAGCTGTGGACGCTTCTCAACACCACGGCCACGTTGTTCTCTCGCAACATGTCCGCCACGAGGTACGCGTCGTACCCTCCAACGATGGCCATGCGTTCAATGCCCATGTCGCGCTTGAAGTGCACCGCTTCGGCGATGGCCCTGGCGTCCCTGGCATGCACGTGCAACGCCAAGGTTCCGTCAAACAACCCGCGCATGCCTTCGAAGCGGAGGTCTTGCACACGGCCCGCCTTGGGCGTGGCAGCGTAGGCCTTCGCCTCGCCGAAGAAACGCTCGATTTCGTGCTTTCGCTGGTCGTAGGTCTTGCGCTTCTGGATGTTCACCTTCCCGTCCTTGCGGTGGCGATGGTGGGTTTCGGGCCAATTGAGGTGAATGCCATCCACCATCTTCATCACGGCGTCTTCCCAGTTCCATCCGTCGAAATGCACCACGCCACTGGAGCCAGAAACGACCCCGCCACGCGGGGTGATTTGTCCCATCAAGACCCCGTTGGATCGGACCGTCGGAGGAATTTCGCTGTCCGTGTTGAACGCAATGACGGAACGCACGTTGGGCCGGAACGTGCCCACCTCGTACTGATCCTGGGTGGCTCGGACCGCACCGATTTCTTGCAGGCCCAAGGTGGTGTTCAACACGATGAAACCTGGGTACACGTGTTGGCCTCGGCCATCGATGACCACGTCGTATTCGTCCTTGTTCACCTGAAAGCTGCGTCCCACGTAATCGATGCGCCCGTCCTTCAACCCAATGGCGCAGCTTTCAATCACGTCGCCCGTGCCGAGGTGCGCCGTGGCGCCTTCGATCAGGATCGATTGGGACTGGGGGGGAGCAGGGGTTTGTTGGCCGACGGCTGCCACCGACACAATCAACAAGCCCAAGGCAATCATCATTCTCATGGCATCAACGGTTTTCATCGGTCAACGTGTCGCAGTGGTAGTGGGATTCCACCTGTTCGGTGGGACGCTTGTTGCCGCCCTCGCCTCCGCCTCCTCGGGCGCCGTTCATTCGAGCAGTCAGGCGAGCGCGTTCCTTTCTCATGGCTTCCCTCAGGGTTTGGTCTCGTTCCAGGTCAAACCGCAACACCCCCTCCACGTACGTCTTTTCCGCCTTGGCCTCAATGCTGAGCGGGTGGTCGGACCAAACCACCACGTCGGCCTCCTTGCCCACCTTCAAGGACCCCGTTTTGTGGTCGATGTGAAGCAGCTTGGCCGGGTTGAGGGTCACAAACTTCAACGCTTCCTCCTCGGAGACGCGCCCGTACTTGACCGCCTTCGCGGCCTCTTGGTTGAGGCGTCGTGCCATCTCCGCGTCGTCCGAGTTGAACGCCGTCACGATGCCTTGGTAGTGCATCACGGCGCCGTTGTAGGGGATGGCGTCCTTGACTTCGTACTTGTAGGCCCACCAGTCGCTGAAGCTTGAACCACCCGCGCCGTGCTGGGACATTTTGTCCGCCACCTTGTAGCCTTCGAGGATGTGCGTGAAGGTGTTCAGCCGGAAGCCCATGGAGTCGGCGACGTGCATCAGCATGTTGATTTCGTCCTGGCGGTAGCTGTGGCACGTGATGAATCGCTCGTGGTTCACGATTTCCAAGAGCGTTTCCATTTCCAGGTCCACTCGTGGGGCCAAAGGTCCGCGTCCCGCCTTCAAGTCGCGGCGCTTCGCGTTCCTCAGGTCGGCGCGGTACTGGGCTTGGGCAGCCCCATACTCGCGGGCACGGATGAAGTGGTCGTAATAGACCTGCTCCACACCCATGCGGGTTTGGGGAAACCGGGTGCGGTAGCCGTCGCCCCAGTTGCTCTGCTTGACGTTTTCGCCCAAGGCAAACTTGATGAACGGCGTGGCGTGCTCGTAAAGCAACCCTTGGGGCGTCGATCCCCACCGGAACTTGATGATGGCGCTTTGGCCTCCGATGGGGTTTGCAGAGCCATGCAACACCTGGGCGCAGGTCACCCCGCCCGCCAATTGACGGTACATGTTGACGTCTTCGCTGTCGATGGCGTGGCCGATCCACACTTCGGCGCTCGACGCTTGGGTGCCCTCGTTGACCCCCCGGTCGACCGCAATGTGGGTGTGCTCATCGATGACACCAGGGGTCACGTGCTTGCCCTTGCCATCCACCTCCACCACGCGTGCATCGTCTGGCAGCAAGTCCGAGGGCTGCAGGTTGGGGCCCACCGCGAGGATTTGGCCTTCATGAATCAACACGTCGGCCTCGTTCAACACCCCTTCGTCTTCGCATGTCCAAACGGTCGCGCTTCGAATCCAAACCGTCTCCTCCTCGGGCAACTCGGACATGCCGTAGGCCGCAAACGGGTAGACAATGCCTGACAAATCCATGTCCTCGCTCGCTTCCATGTTGCCCTCCACCGCGGGCGCCGCTGTGTCAGCCACTTGCTCGGCGTCCTCCGTGGCCGCATCCTCGGCGCTTTCGTCGCTGCGAATGGCAGACCATTGGTGCCAGTCACCGTTGGCCAACTGGCCCGAGCCTTCCCAGATCCTGCTCTCCATCCACACGTTTCCGGTCAAGCGGATGGGGCCGTCGTCGGTGGGAATGCCAAGCACCACGGTGCGGTTGTCCAGCGACAGCGACACCTTCTTCTCCGTGGTGTCGTTGACCATCCAGGTCGCCTTCCATGACCCGGGCTCTCCTTTGACGGACAATGCCATGACGCTGTCGTTCATGGTCAAGGTGTACGTTCCCCCCAATTGCAAGGGGTGGCGGTCGCGCAGCGAGGTGGCCTTGCCTGCCACCCAGTGTTCCACCACGTGCGTCGAAGCCTCGAACAACGGGCCGTCCGTGACCAACACGTTGGCCACGCGCCCTTCCTTCAAGCTGCCCAGCTCCTGGCCCATGCCAATCCACGAAGCAGGAGCCGTGGTCAACGCTTCCAACGCGGCCGACTCAGGCAAGCCTTCTTCCACCGCGCGTCGGACGCCAGAAAGCATGCCAAGGGGGTCTTTGATGCCCCGACCGCTGAAGGCGATGGGCACGCCCGCAGCGTGAAGCAAGGCGGCATTTTGCGGGGCCAATTCCCAATGCTTCAACTCGTCAAGCCCCACAAGACGGGCCAGGTACGGGTCGGACACGTCGTA
>CAZKGY010000118.1:0-5450 GCA_964552305.1 uncultured Comamonadaceae bacterium | reverse complement strand
GCCATCCGTGGATTTCAAGAGGGGCACGCCGGCGATGTACACGACGCGTTCGTCTGCGGGATCGCACGACAGGGTTCCGAAGTAGTATCCGTAGGAATACCAAACGTCGTCCAGCCACCCGTCGTGGGTTCGGTTCCAGGTCCTTGGCGCTGGCTGTGTGTTGCCCGACGCGAGTTGGTCGAGCGTCCCTGAGGCGCTGCCTGTCGAGCGAAGGCTGTACCGGTACAGCTCTGGCCCGACGATTTCCACGTCGAACATGGCCCGGTTGCCGTCGGTCAGGTAGTCGTGCAAGGCCCTGGGTTCAAGCGTGCCCGAGGCCACTCGTTCCTTCACGGCGCGGGCGCTGTCTGCCTCCGCGAAGCCATTGTCTTCGAGGAACGTGGCCAACGCTTCGAGGTCCACGTCGGCGAAGGCGTCGGCGTCCATCGCCAAAAAGTCTTCCGCCTGAAGCCCTTCATCTTCCTCCTGCCCTTGATCGGGGCGCGCGGCTTGGTTGTCAATCAGCGCGTACAGCGTTTGGCTCGATGCGTGGTAGGCCAAACCGATGCGGCCGGCGCCTTCCCCTTCAGGAAAGTTGCCCACCGCACTGATCCGGTTCCACGTGGTCCCTCCGTCAATGCTCTCCCAAATCCCAGAACCCAAGCCCGATTCGGTGAAGTCGTGTGCCCGGCGGGTGCGTTCCCAGGAGGCGGCGAACAGGTGGTCGGCGTTGTTGTCGTCCACCACCAAGTCCACAAACCCTGTGTTGGCCGCAGGGGCTTCGAGCACCTTGGTCCACTGCTGTCCGCCGTCTTCTGTTCGGTACATACCTCCTTCGCCGTTGTCGGAATACAGGCTTCCCATGGCGGCCACCCAAATTCGGTCGGGGTTGTTGGGGTCCATGACGACGCGCCCCACGTGATGCGTGCCGTCGAGGCCGGCGTGCCGCCACGTCTTTCCGAAGTCGTCGCTGAGGTACATGCCGTCCCCTGCGTAGGAACTTCGAGACGAATTCACTTCGCCTGAGCCGACCACGATGCGTCCAGAGGGGTGCGCCGCGACGGCGCCGAGCATGCATGTCTCGTCGAGCATGGGCTCGAAGGTGGTGCCGTGGTTGATGCTGCGCCAAAGGCCTCCTGTGGCGTAAGCGACGTACATCGTGTCGGCCACCACCGCCACGTCCACGACGCGGCCGCCCATGACCGAGGGGCCGACGTTTCTCAACGACAAACCGCTGGTCCAACTGGCCTCGTTCAGCGCCTCGCGGGAGGGTTGAGCCAAGGCGAAAGAGGGAAGCATGCAGGCCCAAACGAGGACCCATGAAAGAGGGATGCGGTTCATGTCAGTTTGGGGTTGTTCTTGTGGCGCGTGGCGTCACGGGTCGTTTTTTTCTCGACGTTGGCGGCCAGGGCGGTGGTCAGGTCCACGTCGCATTGGTTGGCCAGCGCCATGAGCACCCACAGCACGTCGGCCATTTCGTCTCCGAGTTCTTTGCCTGCGTCGCTCGGCTTTTCGCTTTGTTCGCCGTACCGCCTGGCCATGATGCGGGCCAATTCTCCGACCTCTTCGGTCAAGAGGGCCAAATTCGTCAACTCGTTGAAGTAGCGAACCCCCACGGATTCAATCCATTCGTGCACTTGCTGTTGGGCTTCCCGAAGGGTCACGTCCGGTGCACTGGAATTGCTGAAAGAGAGGTCACTCATGTCATTCTTTGTTTTGCGTGTCCATCCAAATGGTCACGGGGCCGTCGTTGATCAAATCCACCGCCATGGCCGCCCCAAATTGTCCCGTCGAAACCGGCTTGCCGATCGCCGTTTCGCAGGCGGCAACGAAGGCCTCGTACATCGGAATGGCGTGGTCGGGATGGGCCGCTTTGACGAAGCTTGGGCGCGTTCCCTTTTTGTACGAGGCATGGAGGGTGAATTGGCTGACCACGAGCAGTTCGCCCTGCACGTCGAGGACCGAGGCGTTCATTTTGCCGTCCGAGTCGCTGAAAATGCGAAGCTTGCTGACCTTCTCGGCGAGCCATGTCGCGTCGCCTTCGTTGTCGCCTTGTTCCACCCCGACAAGGAGCAGCAATCCTTGGCCAATGGCGCCGACAACTTGCTCTTCCACACGAACGCTTGCGCGCGCCACCCGTTGAATCAACAAACGCATGACGCAAAGTACGAGAACGTTGGTGGGAACTCGTGGAAAAGATGGCGAGAAACACGGCGTGGGGCCTGCCAAATCGCACGAGGCGACTGTATTTTTGACCCACGATTCCGTCGACCCATACAATCCCCATTTTTCGCCGATTTCATGAAGGCCTCCATCGCACCAGCAACCCTTGAACAAGCCCAGGAAATGGGCTTGCGTCCCGAAGAGTTTGACAGCATCAAGGAAATCCTTGGCCGAGTCCCCAACTTCACCGAAATGTGCGTCTACTCCGTGATGTGGAGCGAGCACTGTTCGTACAAGAACTCCATCAAGTGGCTCAAGACCTTGCCCAAAGAGGGGCCGCACATGCTCGTGAAGGCGGGCGAGGAGAACGCAGGCATCGTGGACATCGGTGATGGATTGGGGTGCGCCTTCAAAATCGAGAGCCACAACCACCCTTCCGCCATCGAACCTTACCAAGGGGCCGCGACAGGCGTGGGTGGAATCAACCGCGACATTTTCACCATGGGTGCACGACCCATCGCCCAGCTGAACAGCCTCCGATTCGGTGACTTGAGCAACCCCAGGACGAAGTGGTTGCTCGAAGGCGTGGTGAAGGGCATCGGCGATTATGGCAACAGCTTTGGCATTCCTATCGTCGGCGGCGAAGTGTTCTTCGACAAGAGCTACCAAGTGAATCCCTTGGTCAACGCCATGTCTGTCGGCATCCTCGAAGCGGACAAAATCATTTCGGCCACGGCTTCAGGCCCAGGAAATCCCGTCTACATCGTGGGTTCCGCCACAGGCAAGGACGGCATTCAAGGCGCCTCGTTCGCCTCCAAGGACATCACGGAAGAAAGCGCCAACGACCTGCCGTCGGTGCAGGTTGGCGACCCGTTCCAAGAAAAGTTGTTGCTGGAGGCGACCCTGGAGCTGTCGACGACGACCGCCGTGGTCGGCATGCAAGACATGGGTGCGGCAGGCATCACCTGCTCGACGTCGGAGATGAGCGCCGCAGGGGAAGTGGGCATGGACATCCACCTGGACCGCGTGCCTTTGAGGCAGGCGGACATGGAGCCGTTTGAAATTCTGCTCAGCGAATCGCAAGAGCGCATGTTGGTGGTTGTGAACCGCGGACAAGAGGAAGAGGTCAAGGCGATTTTCGACAAGTGGGACTTGCACGCCGAGCACATCGGGGAGGTCACCGAAGGCGACCGAATTCGGTACTTCATGAACGGCGAGTTGGTCGGCGACGTGCCAGGTTCCACCCTCGTGTTGGGTGGAGGTGCCCCCGTGTACGAGCGAGAATACAAGGAGCCCTCGTGGTACGCAGAAGCGCAGGCGTTTGACCCCCAAACCGTGCCAGTTCCCACGATTGACGAGTGCGTGGAGATTGCCCACAAGTTGATTTGTTTGCCCAACATTGCGTCCAAGCGATGGGTGTGGGAGCAATACGACAGCATGGTTGGGACCATCAACCGAAGCACCAACCGTCCTTCCGATGCCGGCGTGGTGTCGGTGCGAGGCACGGACAAGGCGCTGGCATTGACCGTCGATTGCAACGCGCGGTACGTGGAAGCCGACCCCGAGGTGGGCACGGCGATCGCGGTCGCAGAGGCTGCACGAAACATCAGTTGCACGGGTGCGCAACCGTCGGCCATCACGAACTGCTTGAACTTTGGCAACCCCTACAACCCCGAGGTCTACTGGCAATTTGTGGGCGCCATCCAAGGCATGGGGCGGGCGTGTCGCCACTTCAACACGCCTGTCACAGGTGGCAACGTGAGTTTCTACAACCAAACGGCGCTTCCGGATGGCACTGCCCAGTCCGTCTTCCCCACGCCAACCATTGGCATGGTGGGGGTGATGGAGCAGCGCGATCACCATACGGGGTTGGATTTCAAGGAAAAGGGCGAGTTGATTTTCCAACTCGGCGCCTCCAGCAGCTGCATCAATGCGTCGGAATACTTGGCCAACGTCGTCGGCGTGAATCGCTCCCCGGCGCCCCAGTTTGACCTTGAGGAGGAGGGCAAATTGCACGCATGCTTGAGGGAGGTCGCGCAGAAGAACCTGGCATGTGCCAGCCACGACGTGGCGGACGGTGGGTTGTTCGTGACCTTGTTGGAGATGGCCATGCCACGCGGTTTGGGCTTCGACATCGTCACCGACGACGAGGTTCGCTTGGATGGATTTTTGTTCGGTGAGGCCCAAGGACGTGCGATCGTCTCGCTGAAGGAAGCGGACCAAGACGATTTCTTCGACGTGTGCGATGCCCACGGGATTCGTCCCACGTTGTTGGGTCACGTGACGAAGGGCAAGCTTGTGGTGGACGACAAGCACTTCGGCTTCTGTGAAGAACTAAGGGCGTACTACGACAACGCGCTGGAAGAAGCCATGACAGAAGAGTGATGATTCGGTCCTTGCTCAAGCACACGGCAGGCATCGCCCTCGTATGGGTGGTGGTCTTGGTGGCACTGATGGCATGGTTGCGCTCGTACAGCCAACCATCAGCCCAGCGCGAGGTGCCCAACGTGGTGACCCTGGGTAGGGAGGAGGCAGCCCAAACGCTGTCGGCCTTGGGCCTCGAGGCGGTGTGGCAGGACTCCATTTACGCCGCGCAAGGGACTCCGGGAGCAGTGGTGGAACAACATCCGCCTGCCGGTAGTTCCGTCAAAGCGGGACGCAACATCCTCTTGACCACGTACCGTCTCACGCCACCCAGCGAAGCGGTTTCCGTCCGCGAGGGCCAGGACGCTCGTCTCGCCGAGCGCATTCTCACGACCCGAGGGTTTGATGTGTCCATCGAGGAGGAAGTCAACAGCTTGCTTGCGGGCAAGGTCATTCGGGCGGAACAAGCGGGCACCAAGTTGGGTACGGATGACCGGTTGCCGAAGGGATCGTCGATCACGTTGGTGGTTGGCACGAAGGGCTCGGAGATGGTCCGTGTTCCGTGGTTGATGGGATTGAGTTTGAAGGACGCGAAAGGGGTGCTGTCGCGCCGAAATTTGGCCCTGGGATACGTGGAATACAGCCCCTCGGTCCGGACGGCCCTGGACACCACACTTGCCGTGGTGGTTGACCAAGACGCCAACCCTTCCAAGGAGCCTCAAGTGAAAGAAGGCACGGCCATCGACTTGTATCTTGGCAAACACTGAATGCAATGAACATGGAGGGCAAGAAATCGGAAGTGTGGTCGTTGAATGCTGGAATGAAAGAGACCATTCTGCGTTGTGCGTGCGTCGGAGGATTGCTCCTTGGCGCCGCGGCGGGTCACGCCCAAGAGTTGGAGCGTGACCTCCAGTGCATGCCTGAAGAGGCTGGACGGCCAGCCG
>CAZKGY010000117.1:0-5473 GCA_964552305.1 uncultured Comamonadaceae bacterium | reverse complement strand
TCCACGCGCCCACAATTTGAGCCTTCACCCCCAACGATTCGCTGATGTCAATCAACGCCTCGGCGGCGTCCTCGTTGGTGTAGACCTCCATGCGATGCCCCATGTTGAAGACCTTGTACATTTCTTCCCAGGACGTTCCTGACTGGGCTTGAATCGTTTGGAACAGCACCGGCACATCCATCATGTTGTCCTTGATCACATGCAAGTTGTCGCCCAAAAAATGGAGGACCTTGGTTTGCGCGCCACCCGAACAGTGAACCATGCCGTGGACGTCATGGCGATGGTCGGCCAAAAACCGCTGGATGATCGGGGCATACGTCCTTGTGGCACTCAGCACCAATTGCCCGGCGTCAAGCGGCACCCCCGGCACGGCATCGGTCAACCCCAAGTTGCCCGAATACACCAAGGCGTCAGGCGTTTGTGGGTCAAAGCTCTCGGGGTAACGCTGCGCCAACCCATGATGGAACACGTCGTGTCTCGCCGAGGTCAAGCCATTGCTTCCCATACCGCCATTGAACGCGCCCTCGTAATGCGCTTGCCCATCGCTCGCCAACCCCACCACCACGTCGCCCGCTTGGATGTTCGCGTTGTCGATGACGTCGGAACGACGCATCCGCGCGACCACGGTTGAATCGACGATGATGGTGCGGACGAGGTCGCCTACATCGGCGGTTTCCCCCCCTGTGCTACGGATGTCCAACCCTTGGGCACGGAGCTCCTCCAGGAGCGACTCCGTGCCTTGAATGACCTCCTTGATGACTTCGCCTGGAATGACGTGCTTGTTCCGACCAATGGTGCTGGAAACCATGATGGGTCCAGTGCAACCCACGCACAACAAGTCGTCCACGTTCATGATCAGAGCGTCCTGGGCAATGCCACGCCACACGCTGAGGTCTCCCGTTTCTTTCCAATACATGTAGGCCAAGGACGACTTGGTCCCAGCCCCATCGGCGTGCATGACGAGGCAATGCTCCTCGCTCCCGCTGAGGTCGTCGGGAACAACCTTGCAAAATGCCTTGGGGAACAGCCCCTTGTCAATGCCTGCGATCGCGGCATGGACTTCTTCTTTGCCCGCCGAAACACCGCGGGCCGCATACCTGGCGTCGCTCACCGTGTTCAGTCCTCCGGCTTGTAATCGAAACTCAGGATCTCGAAGACGGTGCGTCGGTTCACTTGGTGCGCTTTTTCCTGATCTGCTTTCCCCAATTGCGCAATTTCTGCATCGGACACCAACAGCTGGGACTCGCCAAAGCCTTCAGGACGCAGGCGCGCCATCGGGATGCCGTTGTCCACCAGATAGTTCACGCAGGTCTCGGCACGTTGCTGGCTCAACGTCATGTTGTCCTTGGCACTGCCTCGGCTGTCAGTATGAGACTTCACCTTGATTACAAGGTTCTCGTTCTCTTCCAACAAATCAATCAAGTATGTCAGAGAATCGGCCGAGTTGACTGACTCGTTGATCAACAATTCCGCGCTTGCAAACGGGAAAAGCACCTGAGGCATGTCGTAGTCTTTGTTCAAAACTGCTTCTTCCAGGTCAAAATCATAAGGGGCCTTTTTGTCTTTTTGGACGCCCTCAAAGTTGAGTCGAATGGTTTTGGACAGATATCCATCAAAACTGGCAGTCACCGTGTATGATTGTTCTGGCTTGAAAATGCCATCGATGAAGTCTTGACCGTCGAGGTCCATCGATTCAAAGGTGTAATCAACCTCTTCACCAGTTTCGGTGCAGACTACGTGCAAATTCGCACCAGTGAGGGGATTCCCGGTTGTTTGGTCGAACACACTGGCCATCATCCCCACAGAAATGGGTGGCAGGTAGAACATGTACAAATCGTCGAGGCCCTTCTCGTCGCCCTCTTCTCGGTTGGACGTGAACATGCCTTCGTCTTTTCCTGGGCGGAAGGTGATGCCAAAGTCGTCGGTGACCGAATTGATCGGGTAAGGGAGCATCTCAGGCTCGCCGAACACCATCGACTCTTGGGTGCCACGGGCCATCCAGATATCCCAGCCACCGTAGCCACCCTCACGGGCGTCTGTGGACCAGTAGAGCGTTCCGTTGTCCCTGTAGAACGGGAATTGTTCGTTGCCAGGGGTGTTGATCTCAGGCCCCAAGTTTTGGGGGATGGCGCCCTCGAAGGAACCATCCTGAGCCTCGAGGTACCAGAGGTCTGTGCCTCCCTGGCCACCCGGCATGTTCGACGCGAAAATCAGGACGTTGTCGTCCGGGGACAGGGTTGGGTGCCCAATGCGGGAAGAGTCGTCCAACTCGCGGTTGATGATGTTCAGCTGTTCGCTTGCGCCCCAGCGGGTTCCTTGTTTTTTCGCGTAGTAGATCTCGCATGGGAAGAAGGTCTCTCCCTCCTGACGGCACCGCATGAAGTAGAGCATTTTCCCTTCGGAATCCAAGCAAGGCGCCCCTTCTTGGTGTTCGGTGCAAATGGTGTTGCTCAAAGGCACTGGTTCGCTCCAACGCGCCGTGGCCCAATCGTCTTTTTTGTCGATCTCACTCATGAACAAATCGGCGAACTTCTCGCCCGTGATTTCGTCGCGGTTGCTCCCTTGCGAGGAAGCGCGTGAAGACGCGAAGATCACCTCGTTGTCGTTCTTCCCCGTGATGACAGGAGTGTAGTCGTACGACGGATCGTTCAAGATTGGCAACCCCTCCAGCACGTAGCGGCTGTCGGCCTCTTCGATGAGGATGGCCACGTAATCCGTGGACTCGATGCGGTCCCTGCTGATGCGCTTGCTTCCGCCTGCTTCGCGGTACTTCGTGTACATCTCAATCGCTTCGTCCCAT
Organism: uncultured Comamonadaceae bacterium; assembly: GCA_964552305.1. Taxonomy (GTDB): domain Bacteria; phylum Bacteroidota; class Bacteroidia; order Flavobacteriales_D; family Sanyastnellaceae; genus UBA11663. The sequence continues at coordinate 2,673 of CAZKGY010000117.1, read as the reverse complement.
TGAAGCAAGCTCCGCTGGGCGTCACCGAGGTGGAGAAACAAGTCGGCATTTTTGTCGCCGTACTTCAGGCCAATCGCCTTCTCGTACCACTCAACGGCTGACTTGTTTTTGTAGTGCATCCGGAAGGATTCCCCGGCCATGTAGGCGCAGTATCCTTTCAACCCAACGTCTGTTTTGACCTTGGCGTAGGCGGCGGTGTATTCGTCGGCGGCCTTGAAGTAGCCACGGCGCTCGAAGGCCGCGTCAGCCTCGGCGGTTTCAGGACCTTGGCCGAACGCCGAAACGGCGACAAACGCAAAACAGAAGAAGAAGGTGCCCAGGCGGGCGAGGGAAGCTTGCAGGTGTTGAGGCATTCCTAAAGGTTTGGTGAATCAGGTTGTGAAATTAAAAAAAAGGCGCCCCCCTTTGGAGGCGCCCCTTTCAATTCTTGCAAATCCGTCTGTTGATGACGGGCAATCAACGCGTAAACATCATCTCTTGGAATTTGGGCAAGGGCCAAATCTCGTTGTCCACCACCTTCTCCAAGGCGGCGCAATGGTCACCCACCTCTTCGATCAACGGCGTCACCACCGAACCGTACTTCACGGCGCGCTTCGCGATGTCGTCAATCTTGTTGATTTTGCCTCGCTCCTCGCGGAGCTTCACGGTGCTGGCATGCAGTCCATTCAACGTGTCAGAAACGCTGGTCAAGATGTCCCTTTGGGCCTCCGTCATGGACGCTGCAGACTTGCCAAAGACGTCGGTCAAACCGCTGATGTTCTCAATCAACATGTTCTGGTAAGCCACCGCGGCAGGCAACACGATGTTCGTCGCCATGTCTCCGACGATGCGCGCTTCGATTTGACGCTTCATGATGTAGTTCTCGTACTCCACTTCTTGGCGGGCGTGAAGCTCTTCCGTGGTCAACACGCCGAGCGATGAGAACAGCGTTGCCACTTCCTTGCGTCCCCATACCTCCAAGGCTGTAGGGGTGTCGCGGAGGTTGCTCAAGCCACGCTTTTTGGCCTCCTTCACCCACTCGTCGCCGTAGCCGTTGCCTTCGAAACGAATGGCCTTGTGCTCCTTGATGAGCACCTGCAACTCCTTCAACAGGGCGTCGTCTTTCTTGTCCCCGCCCTTGATGCGAGCGTCCACGGCCGCCTTGAACAAGTTCAGTTGCTCGGCGACAATCGTGTTCAACACCGTCATTGGCACGGCACAGTTGGCCGTGGAACCCGCCGCGCGGAGCTCAAATTTGTTGCCCGTGAACGCAAACGGAGAGGTCCGGTTGCGGTCGGTGTTGTCCAACAAAACCTCTGGAATGCGGCCAATCTCCAACTTCAACGCCGTCTTGTCTGCAGGGGTCAATTTGCCCGCCTTGATGCTGGCTTCGAGCGCGTCAAGGGATTCCGACAGCTGAGAGCCAATGAAGGCAGACATGATCGCTGGCGGCGCTTCGTTGGCACCCAAGCGGTGGTCGTTTCCGACGCTCGCAATGGAAGCACGCACCACGTCGGCGTGGCGATGAAGGGCGGCGAGCGTGTTCACGAAGAAGGTCAAGAACCGCAGGTTGGTCTTGGGGTTGTTGCCCGGCTTCAAAAGATTCACGCCTGTGTTGGTGCCAAGAGACCAGTTGTTGTGCTTCCCTGAACCATTGACACCGGCGAATGGCTTCTCGTGAAGCAAGATTCGGAAGTCGTGGCGGCGAGCAACTTTCTCAAGCAACTCCATCAGCATGAGGTTGTGGTCGTTCGCGAGGTTCGCTTCCTCGAACACAGGGGCCAACTCAAACTGGTTGGGCGCCACCTCGTTGTGACGTGTGGTCACGGGGATGCCCAACTTGTGGGCCTCCATTTCAAAGTCCTTCATGAAGGCGGACACGCGCTCGGGGATGGCGCCGAAGTAGTGGTCGTCCAGCTGCTGCCCCTTCGCCGGTGCAGCACCAAACAAGGCACGTCCAGTCATCGCCAGGTCGGGACGGGCGGCGTACAACGCCTTGTCAACCAGGAAGTACTCCTGCTCCCAGCCCAAGGTCGCGTTGACCTTGGTGATGTTCTTGTCAAAATACTGACACACGGAAGTCGCCGCGGCATCAATGGCAGACAAGGCCTTCAACAACGGCGTCTTGTTGTCCAAGGCGTATCCTGTGTAGCTGATGAACACCGTGGGAATGCACAACGTTTCCCCCCACACAAAGGCGGGAGACGTGGGATCCCACAACGTGTACCCCCTGGCCTCAAACGTGTTGCGAATGCCCCCGCTTGGGAAAGACGAGGCATCGGGTTCCTGTTGGACCAAGAGGGATCCGTCAAACTTTTCGATGGCGCGCCCATCCGCAGTGGGTGCAATGAAGCTGTCATGCTTCTCCGCCGTGCTTCCAGTCAAGGGTTGGAACCAGTGGGTGTAGTGGGTGGCCCCACGGCTAATGGCCCATTCTTTCATGGCTGACGCGGTCTGATCCGCCACTTTGCGGCTGATCGGCGTGCCCTTTTCCATGGCCTCCAGAATGCCTTCGTACGCTTCGTCGGGCAGGTACGAGCGCATGACGTGGGGGTTGAAAACGTTTTCGCCGAAGTACTCGGAGATTTTGTTTGCAGGACGAGGCTGGTGGTTGGGCACGCGGTCCAACACTTCGTGCAAGGCTTGTTGGCGGTTGAGGCTCATAGAGAATGAATTTTCCGCAAAAATACACCT
>CAZKGY010000116.1:0-5475 GCA_964552305.1 uncultured Comamonadaceae bacterium | reverse complement strand
GGCCACTTGGGTGGCGGAAGTCTCGGACAGGGTCCCCTCCTCCACCGCATCCAACAGCCAAGACGAAAATGACCAAAAATGCAACGACTCGATGGCTGGTTCCTGGGCCCCAGCCGTGCCCATGCCGACAAGGAGCATCGTCCACACCCATCGTCTCGTGCCGGTCATGGGCCCTGACGTTGGCGCCCCACCTCCTCCTGGCCCTCACCCCTCTGCCAATCCCAGCCCCACCGCCACGAAGGGAGCACCGACGATTGCACCACGCCCATCCCTGCATGGTGCGACATCCCTTCCGATTGATGTCGGATCGGAACGCGCCACCTCAGGTCCAACAGCCAATCGGGACCGCCCACCCGTACCGTCCATCGACCCCGAGGCCTGCTGCAAAACCCTGTCCACGACTGGGCATCGCTCCATTCGAACCGCCATTGCCCGTCGGAAGTCCACTCGAACATGGTTCTCCCCATCCTTTTGCTTGGCATGTGGGGCGACCATCGGAGCGTCCAGGACCAAGGGCGCGAAGGCATCCAGACCGTGGCCGTTTGCGCCCTTGCCCTGCCTCCCAACGTGGCCGAAATGGACGCCTGCATCCATCCCCAATCCATGTCGGTGGACACGGTCGCTCGATGGGTGGTTACCCAAGCCCGACGGCGCGCGTGAGGCCACCGTTCCAACCGCACGTCTGAGCGAAGGGCGCAAGACACGGGGCCCTGGGTCGCCCCTCCGACCCACACCGACGACGACGTCCAGTCGGACCACCCCATCCAATCGAACCCGAGTTGGTGCGACATGTCCGGCACCAAGCCGTGGCCCCAGGCTTGGCCTGAGAGGGCGTGCATGGGTGCGGCAGGAAGCCACGTTTGGCCTTGCACGAATCCACCATCCCACGTGGCACCCGGCATGGAGTCGGCTTCCGTTGCCATTGCCAAAACAGGCGCACAAAACCACAGGATTTGCATGGCGCAAATGGAAGGCGAAGGGGCCTGCGAAAATGGGTGCGTTTGACGAACGTGCGAAGTCGCTTGACCTGCGAGAAAAACTCGCTACCTTTGCGCCCCTTGAAGTGCGCGGGTGTGGTGAAATTGGTAGACACGCCAGACTTAGGATCTGGTGCTTCGGCGTGGGGGTTCGAGTCCCTCCACCCGCACCACTTCAAGAGAAACGCCAAGTCAATCCATGCCCATGAACATCGCGCAAACTGAATTGGACGACCTCCGCATTGAGCTGGCCGTCACGGTGACCCCCGAGGACTACAACCCCCGCGTTGAAACGGTCTTGAAACGCCAACAGAAACAAGCCACCATGCCCGGCTTCCGCAAAGGGAAGGTGCCGATGCAGTTGATTCGTCGGCAATACGGCCAATCGGTGCTGGCGGACGAACTCAACAAGTTGCTGAGCGAGACCCTCCAAAACCACGTTCAGGAGAACAAGCTGAACATCTTGGGCAACCCCATTCCAAGCGAAAAAACCGAGGACTCAGGGGATTGGAACGCGCCAGGCGATTTCACCTTCCACTACGAATTGGGGCTTTCCCCCAAGCTTGATTTGGACTTCGGCAAAAAGGCCAAATTCACCCGGCACAAAATCAAGGTGGACAAGGACGCCATCAACAAGCAGGTGGAGGACCTCTGTCGTCGCCATGGCAAAATGACCGATCCCGACAAAAGCGAAGCCAAAGACATGCTCATCGGTTCGTTCCAGCAACTCGACGACGCAGGGAATGTCCTTGAGGGAGGCATCGAGAGCAGCAGTACCATCAGCATTGAATTCCTCGATGACAAGAAAACCGTCAAAGCCCTTGTCGGACTCGAGCCGGGGAGCACAGTGGACCTCGACCCTCACAAGGTCAGCCGCGGACACGACGATTTGGGCCGCATGCTCGGCATCAGCCACGAGCAAGTGAACGACTTGCAGGGCATGTTCCGTTTCACGGTGAAGGAAGTGAAGCGCTTGAACCCGCACGAGGTGAATCAGGCGCTGTTCGACAAGGTGTACGGCGAAGGCGTGGTGACCGACGAAAAGGCTTTCAAGGAGCGCGTTTCGCAGGATTTGGACGGACAGTTCGACCGCGACGCCGAATGGGTGTTCCGCCGTCGCTTCGTGGTGGACCTCATGGACCTCATCAAGATGGACCTGCCTGATGCGTTCTTGAAGCGCTGGATCATGCTGTCCAACGAGAAGCCCCTCACACCGGAGCAGCTGGAAGAAGAATACCCCGGGTACGCCGAATCGTTGCGCTGGCAAATCCTTCAGCAGACCGTGGCCGAGGCCATCGACCTCAAGGTGTCTGCCGACGAATTGGAGCAAGAAGCCCGTCGCATGGTGGGTGCACAGTACGCCCAGTACGGCATGCCCATGGATGAGGAGACCTTGGGCAACGTGGCCAAAAACGTGCTCAACGACGAAAACGAGCGCCGCCGCATTGCGGACATGCTGGTGGAGCGCAAAGTCGTGGACGACTTGAAGACCCGCGTGAAGATCTCCGAAAAACTCGTCAGCTTCGACGAGTTTGGCAAGCTCGCCGCGGAGGTTCGCTGACCGCAGATTCTTCCCCAACGGTTGTGAACAACAACCCTGCCCATGGCCGGGGTGAGGTGGGCTTGGATGTAATTTGGTCTCAAGAAACAGACCATGACCAACAGAAAAGAATTCCTCAAGTATGCCGTCCACCATCACGGCATGAGCAGCCACACCGTTGAAGACTACATCTCTGCCACGCACGGCGTGGACGGAGGGCCCTCAGGCATGACGAGAACCGTCATCGAAGAGCGTCCCATGCCGTTCCGTGAGGTCGACGTGTTCTCGAGGTTGATGGCCGACCGCATCATTTTCTTGGGGACGGGCGTGGACGACTACATCGCCAACATCATCCAGGCACAGCTCTTGTTTTTGGAGTCCGTGGATCCTGGCAAAGACATCCAGATCTACATCAACTCCCCCGGGGGAAGCGTGTACGCAGGGCTTGGCATCTACGACACCATGCAATACATCCGTCCTGACGTGGCCACCATTTGCACAGGCATGGCGGCGTCGATGGGTGCGGTGCTTCTCTGCGGAGGGGCGGCCGGCAAGCGGACAGGTTTGCAACACAGCCGCGTCATGATTCACCAGCCTCTCGGGGGCGCGCGTGGACAGGCATCGGACATCGAAATCACCGCCCGTGAGATCCAGAAGTTGAAGAAGGAACTCTACAACATCATCGCCCAACACAGCGGCCAGACCTACGACAAGGTTTGGGAGGACAGCGACCGAGACTACTGGATGATTGCCGACGAAGCCAAAGCCTACGGCATGATCGACGAAGTCCTCGTCCGGAAGGACTGATGACCCGTACCTTGGTGCTGCACAACTGAACAATTCAACATGTCCGATCAAGACGTCCGTTGTTCCTTTTGCGGCAGACAAAAGGACGAAGTCGACATCCTCATCGCCGGAGCCACAGGGCACATTTGCGACCGTTGCGTGGAGCAAGCCGAAGCCATCGTTTTGGAAGAGGCCTCCGCCAAAGGGAGCAAGCAAAGTGCCTTGGATTTCACCCTCCGTCGGCCCTCTGAAATCAAAGCCCACCTGGACGACTTTGTCATCGGACAGGAGGCAGCGAAGCGCGCGTTGAGCGTGGCAGTCTACAACCACTACAAGCGTCTGACCCACAAAAACACGGAAGACGAAACGGAGGTGGAATTGGACAAAAGCAACGTCATCCTGGTCGGGGAAACTGGCACGGGCAAAACGTTGCTTGCCAAAACCATTGCACGGATGCTCGACGTGCCGTTTTGCATTGCGGACGCCACGGTGCTGACCGAAGCAGGATACGTGGGCGAAGACGTGGAAAGCGTCCTTTCTCGGCTGCTCCAAGCCGCCGACTACGACGTGGAATCGGCGGAACGAGGCATCGTGTTCATCGACGAGATCGACAAAATTGCGCGCAAAAGCGACAACCCTTCCATCACCCGCGACGTGAGTGGCGAAGGCGTGCAACAAGCCCTGTTGAAGTTGTTGGAAGGCACCGACGTGCAGGTCCCCCCTCAGGGCGGACGGAAGCATCCTGAGCAGAAACTCATCACCGTCAACACCGCCAACATCTTGTTCGTGTGCGGGGGTGCGTTTGCGGGCATGGAAAAGATCGTGGCCCGACGCCTCCGGAAGAGCACCATTGGCTATGCCTCGGCCGGTCAGGTCATCGACGAAAACGAAGCCTTGGCTTACGTCGACCCCTCTGACCTGAGGTCGTTCGGATTGATTCCAGAGTTGATTGGGCGTTTCCCTGTGTTGACCGCCCTTCGCCCCCTGAAGCCAGAGGCGTTGCGTCGCATCCTTGTCGAACCGAAAAACGCCTTGATTCGGCAATACACGAAGCTCTTCGCCATGGATGGCATCGAACTCCGCTTCGACGCGGAAGCGCTGGACCTCATTGTCGATCACGCCGTGGAGCGAAAGCTTGGCGCCAGGGGATTGCGTGGCATGTGCGAAATCATCTTGAGGAACGCGATGTTTGACCTACCTGGCAGCGACACAAAAACCCTCACCGTGACTTCGGCGTACGCCAAGGCACAAATTGAAGCGCAACACGACACGGGGCATCACGAGCCCTCTGCCATTCAACCCAAAGACGCCAAAGCCTCATGACGTTGCCGCGACTCGCCTTGCTCGCCGGATGCCTTGCCTTCTTTGCTGGGTGCGCCCCCAAAGCCCGACAAGCTTCCGCCGGAGAAGGGCCCATCATGAAAGACGTGTCGGCCTCCGAATTCCAGGCGATCCTTTCGACGAAACCCGAAGCCCTGCTGCTGGATGTCCGCACGCCAGAAGAATGGCAGGAAGGGCATTTGGATGGCGCCGTGCACCACGATTACTGGGGGGACGAGCGCCTCTTCGCCCTGGCCATGGATGCCATCCCTCGAGACCAGCCCGTGCTGGTGTATTGCGCCGGGGGCGGACGCAGTGGACTCACCGCCAAAGAGCTCATCCAAGCTGGCCACCAAGAGGTGTACAACCTCGAAGACGGCATCACGGGATGGATGGAAGCCGGCTTGCCTGTCGTCCAAGACCCACAGCCTTGACGACGGGGTGTGGACCCCTTGTGGATAACGACACCCCTCAACCATTGGCCCAGACAAGGCCTTCTTGATACTTTCGAGGTCCTCCCATTGGCGCGTTCGCCTCTGGATGAATCCCAAGCCGTGGCCAAGAAAGAGACGCCCTTGATGCAGCAATACAACCGGATCAAAGCCAAGCATCCGGACACCGTGCTGTTGTTTCGCGTGGGCGACTTCTACGAGACCTTTGGTTCCGACGCGGTGGATGCCGCCAACGTCTTGGGCATCGTGCTGACCAAACGGGGCAACGGCAGCGCCTCGGAAGTGGAACTAGCCGGGTTCCCTCACCACAGCTTGGACACGTATTTGCCCAAGCTTGTCAAAGCGGGACTCAAGGTGGCGGTTTGCGACCAGCTGGAAGACCCCAAGCAGGCAAAAGGGT
>CAZKGY010000115.1:0-5485 GCA_964552305.1 uncultured Comamonadaceae bacterium | reverse complement strand
TACGACCCGGACGCCCTCGGCCGCTACGAGACGAACACCGAGAACAACTGGGCCGTGGTGTGCATCGAGCTGGACCGTTCCGGGGGTTCCCTCGAAACGATCATCCTGACGGACTGCCCCACATTCACGGATTGCGCAGGCGACCCCTTCGGCACGGCCTTGATTGACTGCAACGGCGAATGCGGTGGGGTGGCCATCATTGGCGACCTCAACGATGACTTGACCCAGGATTTGGCGGACGCGCAGATGTACGTGGAAGGGGTGCTGGGCCAAGATTTGACCCCTGCAAACTGCAACGACATCAACGCCGATGGCCAATTGACGGTCGCTGACGCCGCGTTCATGGCCGACTGCCAGTGGTGGAACGAGGCGCACACGGATCCCGATTCCACGGGCGTGCACAGCCACTGCGAATTCCCGGTTAACGACATTGTCAACCCGTTCGACACGACGCACTTCACGATCGCCGAAGTGAATTGGGAAGAGCAGTACCTCGACGTCCATGTGAAGAACCCAGACGCGCGAATCTTTGGCTACCAGCTCGAGTTTGACGGGCTCCAAATCAGCCAGACGGAAAGCCTGCTCGACCCCACCTACGGGTTCACAGGCTCCCCGTCGCACGCTCCTGGCGGTTCGCAGGTGATGACGGTCAGCTACGACGGAACGACGGTGCCCAAGCACACGGTGTACGTGCCTTTGCTGCGCGTCCATTGGGTGGGAAGCGCCAACGGCATGGTGTGCCTGGAGGGATACACGGAGGTGGTCAACGACTTCCTTCAGAAGACCCTCATCGATTTGGACAATCCTTGCCAAGAACAAAGCACCCAGGCCTGTCCTGGCGACATGGACGGCGACGGCGTGGTGACCGTGTCGGACGTGTTGAACGTGCTGAGCGAGTTTGGCTGCACGGCGAAGTGCGCCATGGACATCAACGGCGACGGCGCGACGAACGTCACGGACGTGTTGGCGGTGCTGTCTGCCTTCGGCACAGCCTGCAATTGACCCAACCAAAACCCCAAGGAAAAGGGCCCCTGCGATGGGGCCCTTTTTTGTTGGCGATTGTGGCGTTGTACATTGCCGAACCAAATTTTGTGGAGCATGCGCCAAATTGTCACGAAAACCCTGTTGATCGCATGGTTGTTTGCCCTTGGGCAAGCCATGGCAGCACAAGTCGAAATTGTGCCATCCCCAAGCCTTTCCACGTATTGCGCAGGGGATGTCATCAACCTTGAGCCGCTGGTGTCGACGTTTGACCCATCGACGGCAGCGTTCGAGTGGAACTTGGACGGACTGTCGACCACCCAAGCGATCACGGGACCACTCGACGAGTTGGTGGGATTGAATGGACTGCAGCTTGCAGCGCCTGGAACGTACGAGGTGACGCTGTCTGTCACAGAAGGAGCCATCACGGAGACGGACGCATTGACAATTGTGGTGACTCCGCTTGGCAACGCCGAGTTGTCCATGTTGAACGCTGGCTCGAATTACGAGGAGACCACCTACGATGGGACGACCACCTTCGCCTACTGCGGGGGATTGGTTTTGGCCCAATTCGACTTTTCGTTGACGTTGTTGGGTGGCGCAGATCCTTCTACCACTTCCGTCAACGTTGATTGGGGTGATGGCACGTCAGAGTCGACGACAGACGCCACGGCACCGACCCTTTTCTCCCATGAATTCAGCCCAGGCCAATATGCGTTGGTTGTTTCCACCGAAACCTCAGCGGGTTGTGTGGTGTCTACGACGTATGCCGTCTTTGTCGGGGTCGCGCCGATCATTCAGGTGACAAGCTCGGCGTCCAACCTCTGCTTGACCGGCACCCATGAGCTCGTCGTCTCGGGCAACGGCACCGTCATTGATTATGAGGTGTATTACACGGACGACATTGACGCAGTGGAGTCCTTCACTTCTGACACCGACGTCATGGTTCAGCACACCTTTGCCTCCACCTCATGTGGCGAGGAATACCCCATTGGTCCCGGTCTGGTGATTGAAGACGCGTACTCTGCTATCGTCATCGCTTCGAATGCGTGCACCGTCAACGGCTTTCCCAGTGTGACAACGTTTGGCCCCATTCAGGTGTCAGAAGGCCCGGAACCCGCCTTGGAGCCCAGCGTGAACGGCGCCATTTGTCCCGGCGTCGAAGTGGCCTTCACCAACGTTACGGAAACGCCTGAGCTCGTGACTTCTGAAGGGTGCACCGAGGATTATGCATTCTTTTGGGAGCTCGATGCCGGATTGGTGTTGTTGAATGGAACGCTTGGGGGCAATTCTGGTGCTGTAGGCGCGGACTTCAACCCTGATTTGTGGCTGATGGGTTCTGACGAAATCAACGTCACCGCAAACGCACCAGGCATGTACGCAGTGACCCTTCACACCGGCACCAACTGCGGAGAGGCCAGCGTTTCGTACGAGCTGGAAGTGTTGCCAGGGGGCAACATCCTCCTTGACTTGTCATCCCAAGCGCTGTGTTCCGGTGAAGCCACACAAGAATTCACCTTCGAGGCTGTGCCTAGTTCCTACGAAGTGTCGTGGCAGGTGCTTGACGATGGGTTCAACCCTCTGTCCGACGGTGACCTGCCCGGGTTGACACCCACTTCTGGGGTTTCACTTGGCTCAGCCACCGTGCCGAGCTGGACCTTGACCAACACGGGGGACGCTCCTCTCATTCTGTATGTCCAGGCAGACGTTCCTTGCCCCACGTCCGCTCCTGCCACCCACCAGATTGTGATCAATCAGGAGCCGATCATCACAGCCATGCCAGAGGCGCCGGTGGTTTGTTCAGGCGAACCGCTGAACATTCAATTGTCGACCAACACCGGCAACCCGATTGTTTGGCCACCGCCCATTGAAGGACCTGGAATATCTGGAAGTGCGGGGCCGGATCACACCACGGAAATTGTGGATGTGTGGCACAACGACAGCCCCACGCCGAGCACGGTGACCTACACAATCACGGACAAGTACATGGACTGTCCTGGCGACCCCACTGTCATTGAGGTCACCGTTCTGCCCGGGGTGCCCACGGTCAAAATCCTGAACATGAATTTGTGTCCGGAGGATGCGGTGGCTGAAATCAATTTCCCAGTGGTGGAGGGCATTGTTTGGACATGGTCGAACGACAACGATGGGGTTGGATTGGGTTCGAGCGGGGCAGACATGCTTCCGTCTTGGTCCGCTGCATCGAACGACGGGACCGGACCCATCGAATCGGAGGTTTCCATTGTGGGTCAGGTCGGTTCGTGCAACCCGATAGAGGCGGGGACTTTCAACATCTCCATTTCTCCTGAGCCCACGATAGTGGCAACGCCCCAGACTTCCACCATCTGTTCGGGGGAGACCACGGACATCGCTTTGTCCGTCAACACAGGAGAGACCATCATATGGGAATACACCCAGGGTCCCTTTGTCTCGGGCGCGAACGGCGACGGCCATGACGTGGTCATCAACCACACCTTGACGAACGTCGGGACCTTCGCCGACCTGGCAACCTACACCTTGAACGTGAAGAACCCTGTTTGCCCCGGCCAGCCCACGGTGGTCGAGGTGGAGGTGCTTCCTGAGGTCCCGAACCAGGCGTTGTCTGGAGGGCAAGCCTGCGATGGCGAGGCCATTGCCGGGCAGGAATTTGACTCCTGGGAGGGCTTGGTTTGGACGTGGGCGAACAACAACACAGACGTTGGGTTGGGCGCGAGTGGGGAAGGCGGCCTTCCCTCATGGACCGCCACCAACGGTGGGACCACGACGCAAAGCGCGACCGTGGTTTTGACAGGACAAGTTGCCTCGTGCCCTGAAGTTGTCGTGGCCACGGCGCAGTTTGACATCCACCCCTTGCCTCAGGCCGAGACGATTGTTGAGCCTGACGGGCGACTGAGTTGCTTGGACGGCGAGGCGGACGTGTCCATCAATTTTGTCACATCGGGCACGTCAGCACCCTCTTTCGCAGGTCCTTCGGTGCTTTCCTTTGATGGTTCGCTGGCCGTGGTGGACATGGAAGGAGCGTATTTGTTGACACTTGAAAGCGTCTTTGGGTGCACGGCAGAACAAACGGTGGACGTGCTCGGTCCGGACCTCATCAACATTGTCAATTCCGAGGCAGCCAACCCGCTTTGCCACCAAGGAGCGACGGGCGCCATCGCCGTTCAAACGGACGAGGAAGTAGGCGTGGTATACGAATGGTCTCCCTCGGTGTCGACGGACGCCATTGCCTTAGGCCTGGAAGCAGGGGAGTATGCGCTGACGGTCACGAACCCAGCGCAGTGTCAAGACAGCGCGTCCTGGACGTTGGTCGACCCCGAGGCCTTGATGTTGTCCCTGGTCGACTCCTTGATCAGCGAGTGTGGTGAGGACAACGGCTACATTGAAGTCTTGGCCGAGGGTGGAACGCCTCCACTGTTCTACCTGTGGGACGACGGCAACTCAGGGCCGCTGAACGACGGCATCGACGAAGGCGACCATGATTTGTCCGTGGTTGACGCCAACGGATGCCTCCTCGACACCACGTTCTACCTCCCTTGCCTTGAATTGGTCCCTCCGGATCCCAATCGGTTTTTGTCGCCGAACGGCGATGGTTCCAACGAGACTTGGAAAATCAAGAACATCTTGTACTACAAAGAGGCCACCATCCACGTGTACAACCGATGGGGCATTGAAGTTTATTCGGCGGATCCGCCGTACGAGAACACCTGGGACGGAAGGAATGCCGATGGCACGCCACTTCCCTCAGCCACGTACTTCTACCTCATCGACACGCAAAAGAAGTCGCAAGATCCCTTCAGGGGATTCCTTGAAATTCAATCCTCGAGACCACAATGAAGCAGTTCGTTCCAACTTGCCTGATCGCGCTCTTGGGCTGTCTGATGATTCAACAAGAGGCGCAATCGCAGCAGGACATCCAGTCCTCCACGTATTTCATGGCCCCGTTGCCATTCAACCCTGCGTTCAGCGGCCTAAGTGAAGAAACCACCGTGCGCTCCATTTCACGACTCCAGTGGTTGGGTTGGGGTGGCGCGCCCGTGACCCATGTTGTGACCGTGGATGCTCCCTTTTATCGAGAGTACGCCGGGGCGGGTTTGGTCTTGATTCAAGATCAAATCGGGGCACGCATGCACACCTCAATCATGGGGTCTTGTGCGGCTCATTTGCGCTTGAACGACGGGGTGAATTTGTCGTTTGGGCTGAACGGTGGCATGCGATACAATTCGTTTGATCTGACGCAATTGCAGGCGGATGACCCCATGGATGCGTTGTATGCAGAAATTTTCCAGTCCTGGACGCCCAACTTTGGTGCGGGCACATACCTGACCACGGAAAAGGCCTACTTCGGTCTCTCGGTGCCGCACATTCTGCAGGAGCAGTTGTCCGACAGCGCCGCGGCCAACAATTTGGGACAACACCACTACCTCATGGCGGGGTGGCGCAACGGAAAGTTGCGGCTCGGGGCATTGCTCAAAGGCACCCAAGACGCGCCTTGGGCCTTGGACAT
>CAZKGY010000114.1:0-5507 GCA_964552305.1 uncultured Comamonadaceae bacterium | reverse complement strand
CCAACATGTTGATGAGCATTGTGGGCATGGCGGTCTTGTTGGGGCTGGCCTATGCCTTTTCAAAGAACCGAACCGCCATCAAGTGGCGCACGGTGGCCGGGGCATTCGCCCTGCAGTTGGGGCTTGGCGCGTTCGTGTTGATGGTGCCTTGGGGTCAAGCCCTGTTGTCCTCGATGACCGACGGGGTGAACAACTTGCTGGGATACGGCAACGCCGGCATCGACTTTCTGTTCGGAGGCCTGACGGGCGAGGGGGCTGGATTCGTGTTCGCCCTCAAGGTGTTGCCAATCATCGTGTTTTTCGCCGCGCTCATTGCCGTCCTGTACCACGTAGGCATCATGAAATGGGTGATTCGCATCATTGGAGGCGCGTTGCAGCGCGTCCTTGGCACATCGAAAGCCGAGTCCATGAGCGCCACGGCCAACATTTTTGTGGGTCAAACCGAAGCGCCCTTGGTGGTCAAGCCATACATCGCAGGCATGACACAGTCGGAGTTGTTTGCCGTTATGGTCGGAGGGTTGGCCTCCGTCGCAGGCAGTGCACTCGCTGGATATGCACTCATTGGCGTGCCCGTGGAGTATTTGATTGCCGCTTGCTTCATGTCCGCCCCTGGGGGCTTGTTGTTTGCCAAAATGTTACAACCAGAAACGGAGACGCCCAGCTCGGTGTTGGAAGAGGTCGAGGACGACGCTGCACCGGTAAACGTGATTGACGCCGCCGCAACCGGTGCCTCTTCGGGACTGTCGCTCGCCTTGAACGTGGGGGCCATGCTGTTGGCGTTTGTGGCGTTGATCGCCGTGGTCAATGGAGTCCTTGGAGGAGTTGGGGGGTGGTTTGGCATGCCTGAGCTTACCCTGGAATTGCTGCTCGGCTGGGCCTTCAGCCCACTGGCCTTTTTGTTGGGCGTTCCTTGGGACGAGGCCGTGGTGGCCGGATCGTTCATTGGCCAAAAGTTGGTCGTGAACGAATTTGTTGCCTACCTCAATTTTGCACCCTACCTCGTGGAAGGTGCAGTCGTGGTGCTCTCTCCGAAAACCGTGGCCATCATCAGCTTTTCGCTCTGCGGATTCGCCAACCTGAGTTCGATTGCCATCTTGCTCGGTGGCTTGGGTGGCATGGCGCCGAGCCGTCGCAAGGACATCGCCAAAATGGGGCTCCTGGCTGTAATGGCAGGAACCATGTCCAACCTCATGTCCGGCACCATTGCCGGACTGTTTGTGGCGTTGGTTGGATGAAGGCGAACGTGTTGCCCCAAGAGATCATCCGCAAGAAGCGCGATGGCGCCTCACTCAGCCACGATGAACTGGCTGCGTTCGTGGCCGGCGTCACCAGTGGCGACGTTTCTGAAGCCCAAATCGCAGCATTCAGCATGGCGGTCTTCTTTCAGGATTTGACCGTGGATGAGCGGGTGGCCTTGACCCTCGCGGTTCGTGACTCAGGTCAGGTCCTCTCATGGGATTCCCAGTCCTTGGGAGGCCCAGTGTTGGACAAGCATAGCACCGGCGGGGTCGGCGACACCGTCTCGTTGATGCTGGCGCCCATGCTGGCAGCTTGTGGGGCGTACGTACCCATGATCGCGGGAAGGGGGCTGGCTCACACCGGAGGAACCATCGACAAGCTAGAGGCGATCCCCGGATACCAAACGGGCATCACAACCGACCAGTTTCAACGCGTGGTGCAGGAAGCTGGATTCGCCATTGTCAGGCAGACGGACGATTTGGCGCCAGCCGACCGGAGGATGTACGCGACACGCGACGTCACCGCCACCGTCGAGCATCTGGGGTTGATCACGGCATCCATCGTGTCCAAAAAGCTGTGTGCAGGCTTGGACCATTTGGTCCTTGACGTGAAGTGCGGCAATGGGGCGGTCATGCAGTCTTTGGATGATGCCGTTTCTCTGGCGCAGAGTATGGTGGACGTGGGCAACGGCGCCGGGATGCCGACGCAGGCGCTCGTGACGGACATGTCGGTTCCCTTGGCGTGGAGCGCGGGCAACGCCGTGGAGGTGCAGGAGGCTGTGGATTACCTGAGAGGCGAGGGCGCCAGGCACCCGAGGTTGGACGAGGTGGTCCTTGCGTTGGGTTCGCGATTGCTGGTGGCAGGAGGGCTGGAGAACGATTTGACTGCTGCCGAACACGCCCTTATCCGGGTGCGTGACGATGGGAGTGCGCTTGAGCGGATGGCCAACGTCGTGGAGAAGATGGGAGGAAATCCTCGCGTCACGGAACGCCCCGAGCAGGTGTTGGGCCGTGCGGCTGTGGTCAAACCGCTTCAGGCACCCCATGGCGGAAAGCTGACAGGGTTCGACGTTCGAGGTTTGGGAATGGCAGTCGTGGCGTTGGGTGGAGGACGCACCATCCCAGACGCTGCCATTGATCCTCGTGTGGGGCTGTCAAAGCTGCCGCTTGCGGGAACGAAATTCGAACCAGGCGATCCCTTGCTGACGATTCACGCGTCTGACGACGCGTCTTGGCAAATGGCTGCGGACAGGATCCTTCGAACCCTGCGTTGGGACGAAGATGGGTGGACTGCACCAGCCTTGATCCATCAACAAATCGAAGGAAGACGGTCATGGTGAAAGTGAAGATGTTTGAATCCCAAACCCATGTCGATCGGGAGGCTTTGGACATGCCAGCCTTGGATGCGGATGGGTTCATGGAAGTGGTGGAATCTCGGCGAAGCGTCCGGGTGTTTGCCAAAGACCCTGTGCCTGAGGAGGTCGTGGATGCCTGCGTTCGGGCGGCGCAACTCGCCCCCAACTCGTCCAACTTGCAGACTTGGGAAATCCATCACGTCCAACAAGAGGACAAGAAGGCAGCCCTTGTCAAGGCATGCTTGGGTCAGCCAGCCGCTTCCACGGCTGCGGAATTGTTCGTGTTCGTGGCGAGACCTGACTTGTGGAAGCGAAACAATGCTTGGACGTTGGCCGAGTTTGAACGTCGGGGGAACATGCCAGAACGTGCCCATCAATACTTCAAGAAAATCACAAAAATCGCTTACACGCAGGGTCTGTTCGCTTGGGTGAAAGCGGTTTGGTTCCCACTGCGGGGGTTGAACAAGCCGACGCCAAGGGAGCCCATCGGTTGGGGCGACATGAAGGTTTGGTCGCAGAAGTCAACGGCGCTGGCAGCGGCCCATTTCATGCTTGCCATGCGTGCCCATGGGTTTGATACCTGTCCCATGGAGGGAATGGATAGCCGTCGAATCAAGACGTTGCTCAATTTGCCATCAAGGGCTGAAATCAACATGGTCATTTCTGCAGGAAAAAGGACGTCCAAGGGGGTGTACGGAGAGCGCTTCCGTTTCCCTGGGGACACCTTTTTGCACCGACATTGAATTCATTTCTGTTCAAATGAGTTCATATCAGATCATTCCAAGTGATTTTCCTGAAATTGCCGAAACATTTGTTCGTAGCCTCGGAGAGGGGGCTACTTAACCAAACGTTCGTTTGACAGTGACCTGCCTTCTGGCGGGTCATTTTGTTTGCGATTCGATCAGCTCCTGCATGATGGCTTCGATTCGCCGACCAAAGCCTCGGTAGCCGGTCATGGCCACGTAGTGGTTGAATGCGTTTCGATGAATCTGTGGTTCGTCCATGCCGAGGACGAGATGTGCCGCGTGGTACCAAATGCTCAAGGTCCTGCTTTCAATGGAGTTGAAGGAGTCCCAAGGCAAAGCGACCAACAAGAGGCGTGCCATATGCCAATCGCCAAGAAGCAGACAATGCCAAGTCATGCGTATGTCCAAGACATGTTCGATGTCTTGGCTTCGATGGTACCAATCTTGCTTGGTACGAAAGGCTTCGATGCGGTTTGCACAGGCGCTTACAAGCTCGAGGTCGCCACCAAGAGTCGCCCAATCGCTCAGGTTGAAGGCCAAGTAACAAGCTTGGTTGGACCAACGGGGCCAAATCTCATCCGTTCGTTCTAGGATGTCGAGCACAAGGGTTTTGTACGTCTCGTAACGCTTCTCTTCCCCAGTGCTTTCTTTCAATGCAAGTAGCCAAATGCCCATGATTCTCCCACATACCAGGGGATGCATGTTGGGATTCGCTTCTTGGATTTGAGGCAAGTCTTCAAGAATTTCTGACCATTCCAAGCCCCTAGCAACTTTGCCGGAAGCAATGACGCCTTGTCCAAACTGGCGTTTCAACGGGGAATCGGCGGTACGCATGTATTCCTCCAACAAAGCCTGTCCAAAGGAATTCATGAAGTCCAAAGGCGGGAATTGTTCGGTCACAAACTCCTTCAGGTGGATGTGTTGGTTGAATTTCATCCACAAATCCAGGTCCAAGGTGCCTCGTTGGTAGACCGCAATCATGGCGTCTTTGAGCTTGTCAAATTGCGCTGGATTCAAGTGAAAATGTTCCGGATTGGCGTATGCTTTGATGAATTGGCGAATCCTTTGTTCCGACTCCTTGGCAGACCAATCGGCGGGCTTGCCAGTCAGCCCGTCGTGCGCTGGCGCATGAATGTTTTGGGTGGATTCGTGCGTGCTTGGTGGTTTTTTCTCGGTGGACTGAGACTTGTCTTTCCAAGAAGCGTAGGACTTGTAGCCAATGTACCGGGCCAACGAATTGAGGGTGGTGTTCGAAAAGGTGCTTTGGGTAGGAATCAAGCCAAAGAACCTGCGTAGCGTGGAAACGCTCACTGGAAACCGTCCGTCAAACGCTCTCAGTTCGTC
Source organism: uncultured Comamonadaceae bacterium (assembly GCA_964552305.1). Lineage (GTDB taxonomy): Bacteria > Bacteroidota > Bacteroidia > Flavobacteriales_D > Sanyastnellaceae > UBA11663. The sequence continues at coordinate 824 of CAZKGY010000114.1, read as the reverse complement.
GCTGAGTACTTCGCAATCACGGGTGCATGTGACGTCAAACCCAGCGAAGCTGCAAACGTCCTTTCGAAGTCGTTCCAGCGTGGTTTCAGTGAGTTCTTTGGCGCTCATGAGGGTTGACAATTGGTGGCCAGGGTTGACATTCTACGTGCCCTTTGCCGGCCAACCACAAGGTACGTCCCGACGGGGCAAATCGAGCGACGAAATGGGCGCTGTCCGAAACATGCGTCCAGTTTTTTCCACCATCGAAGCTGACGTCCATGCCCAAGAACCCCGCGGCAACCACCTGGTCCTTGTCCACGGGGTGGTGCATCACGCATGAACGATACCCCGGCCCAAGCCCTTCGGATACCAGCGCCCACGTGTCTCCGCCATCTTGGGTCATGCAAAGGTTGCCCTGGTTGTTTTCGGGGTCCTCCCAATTGCCGCCAATGGCCAACCCGGTGGACGCATCGGCGAAGGAGATGGCAAATGCCCCTGTCATGGATCCCCCTTGCACAACAGGCAGTGTTGTGGCTTGCCATGTTTGCCCAGCGTCAAGAGAGCGCAACACCCTCGAAACTTCGCCACCGGTGACCACCCAAACGGTGTCTCCTGAGGAGGCGATGTTGCCGTTGGACGCCGCGAAGGCGGCCTCGCCAGGGACCTTCTTGGGAATTGCATCGCATGGCAACCTCGACCAGGATTGACCGGCATTGGTGGTTCGAAACATCGTGAGGCAATCCCCGACGGCGTCGCCGAAAATGATTCCGGTGGTGTCGTCGAGCCAATGCATGGCATCGAAAAATGCGCTGTCGTGGTCTTGGAGCGTCTGCCAAGTGGGATGG
>CAZKGY010000113.1:0-5515 GCA_964552305.1 uncultured Comamonadaceae bacterium | reverse complement strand
CGCCACGAACGATTCGCCGAGCTCCTCCTCCAATTCCGCCGCGGCTTCTTCGGGGTCGAGGTACGAGGCGGCCGCCACCGCAAGGTCCGAGGCCACCGCCAAGCGGGCGGTCTCCACGGCGCCGGCATCCAAGTCGCGTTGGAGGTACACCTGGACATGCACCTGCTGCCGAAGCTGGACGGTCGCGTGGTGGCCAAACAACCAACCCAACCCAATCAACGCCATGAGGAACAGCGTCAAAGACATGCCCACGATCGTGGTGAATTGCGTGGTGAGTTGGGCTTGCGAGGTTCGCCGGTTGGTGCGTTTGCCAGAATGGGCCATGCAACAAAGATGCGAACCGAGGCGCATTCGAGGTGCGCAGGCTGTCCAACCCCGTTCGCGAGCCGCTTATTTGGAACCAATCCAAACGGCGTATCTTTGCATCCCCCAAACAGGGTATTTTCGGGCAGAGTTATCCACCATGATCAAAGTCAACGACAACGCACGCGACCAAGTCCAACGCCTGCTTTCCGAGGAAGGAAGGCCCGAAGGGAGCTTCGTCCGCGTGGGCGTGAAGGGAGGAGGATGCAGCGGGTTGATGTACCAGCTCGACTTCGACCACGTGATGAATGACGACGACGAGTCGTTTGAGGACAATGGCGTGAAGGTGGTGGTGGACAAGAAAAGCTTCCTCTACCTGGTGGGGACTGAATTGAGGTACAGCGGCGGCCTGAACGGCAAAGGGTTTGAGTTCCACAACCCCAATGCCAACCGAACCTGTGGCTGCGGCGAGAGTTTTTCACTCTAGAAACTAGGAAAGCATGGCGTACGACGGAGAAGACAAATTTCTGGAGGAGGTCACCGGGAAAGCCTACGAATTCGGGTTCACGACGGACATCGATTCGGACAAAGCCCCCGCGGGCCTCAACGAAGACATCATTCGGCTGATTAGCGCGAAGAAAAACGAGCCCGAGTGGCTCTTGGAATGGCGCCTCAAGGCGTTTGAAACGTGGCAAGCCATGGTGGAGCCCGAGTGGCCACACTTGCAATACGAAAAGCCCGATTTCCAGGCAATCAGCTACTACGCGGCGCCGAAGAAGAAGAAGGAACTCGCCTCCATGGACGAGGTGGACCCGGAGTTGCGCAAGACGATGGACAAGTTGGGCATCTCGCTGGAAGAGCAGAAACGCTTGAGCGGCGTGGCGGTGGACTTCGTGATGGACAGCGTCAGCGTGGCGACCTCCTTCAAGGACAAGCTCGCCGAGTTGGGCATCATCTTCTGCAGCATGAGCGAGGCGGTGCAAGAGCATCCTGAGCTTGTCCAGAAGTACATCGGCTCGGTGGTGCCCGTCCGGGACAATTATTACGCGGCACTGAACTCCGCAGTGTTCACGGACGGTTCCTTCTGCTACATCCCCAAGGGCGTCAAGTGCCCCATGGAATTGAGCACCTACTTCCGCATCAACGAAAGCGGCACAGGCCAGTTTGAGCGGACGCTTGTCATCGCCGACGAGAGCAGCTATGTCAGCTACCTCGAAGGATGCACAGCACCGCAGCGTGACGAGAACCAACTCCACGCGGCCGTCGTCGAACTCGTCGCCCTCGACGACGCGGAAATCAAGTACAGCACCGTCCAGAACTGGTATCCCGGCGACGAAGAAGGCAAAGGCGGGGTGTACAATTTTGTGACGAAACGCGGCATTTGCTACACCCGCTCCAAGATCAGCTGGACGCAAGTCGAGACCGGAAGCGCAGTGACTTGGAAGTACCCCAGTTGCGTGCTCAAAGGCGATGACAGCGTGGGCGAATTCTACAGCGTGGCCGTCACCAACAACATGCAACAGGCGGACACGGGCACCAAGATGATTCACCTTGGCAAGCGCACGCGTTCGACAATTATTTCCAAGGGCATCTCGGCAGGCAAGTCCCAAAACAGCTACCGCGGACTAGTCCAAATCATGCCCAACGCGGACCACGCGCGGAACTTCAGCCAATGCGACAGCTTGCTGATGACTGACCGTTGTGGCGCACACACGTTCCCGTACATCGAAACGAAGAACCCCACGGCGCAGGTCGAGCATGAAGCGACGACCAGCAAGATTGGGGAAGACCAAATCTTTTACTGCCTCCAACGCGGCATCGACGAGGAGCAGGCCATCAGCCTGATCGTCAACGGTTACGCCAAGGAGGTGCTCAACAAGTTGCCCATGGAGTTTGCCGTTGAGGCCCAAAAGCTCCTGGCCATTTCACTCGAAGGATCCGTAGGCTAATGCTGACCATCAAGAACCTCCACGCACAAGTGGAAGACACCCCCATCCTCAAAGGACTGAACCTCGAGATCGGTCCCGGAGAGGTGCATGCCATCATGGGCCCCAACGGCTCAGGAAAGTCGACCTTGGCGTCGGTCCTCGCCGGCCGTGAAGACTATGAAGTGACGGCCGGCTCGGTCGACTTTGACGGCACCGATCTCCTCGAGCTCGACGCGAGCGACCGGGCCCGCGAAGGCCTGTTTCTCGCATTCCAGTACCCAGTGGAGATTCCAGGCGTGAGCAACCTCAACTTCATGAAGGCGGCCATCAATGCCAAGCGTGAACACCAGGGACTGGACGCCATTTCAGCCAAGGACTTCCTCGCGCTTGTCAAGGAGAAGTCGGCCCTTGTGGAACTGTCCGGACGTCTTCGCGACCGCAGCGTCAACGAAGGCTTCTCGGGCGGCGAGAAGAAGCGCAACGAGATCTTCCAAATGGCCATGCTTGAGCCCAAGCTCGCCGTCCTCGACGAGACGGACAGCGGCCTCGATATCGACGCCCTTCGCATCGTGTCTGAAGGCGTCAACGCCATGCGCGACGCCGGACGCTCGTTCCTGGTCATCACTCACTACCAACGCCTCCTCGACCACATCGTGCCCGACCACGTGCACGTGTTGAGCGACGGCCAAATCGTCAAGTCCGGCCCCAAAGAACTCGCCCTCGAGTTGGAGGCCAAGGGCTACGACTGGATCAAAGAAGCAATCGCCTGATGTCCGCAGCCAACGACAGAGCGCACGCGTTTGTGGCGGGGCTTGCGGCGTCCGCGGGTTTGGCCCCCTTGGCCGAAGCCGGGCGTCAAGCCATGGCTGACTTGCCGGTGCCGACCCGAAAGTCGGAACGCTGGAAGTACAGCCCCTTGACGCCGATGTTGGCGACGCCCGTGCGCACCACCCCGGCGCCTGAAGGCTGGCCCGAAGACGTGCCGACCAACCCCATTCCTGGACTGGAGGCGTACCGCATCGTGTTGCTGAATGGCCAAGTCGTGGCGGAAGCGTGCGACTTGCCCGTGGCCGACGGCGTGGTGTGCATGCCGCTTTCGCAAGCCATGGCCGAAGGCCGAATCGGCGAAGGAGACGAAGATTGGTCGGCCTACCACACCCGCGAGTGGGTCGGAGCGGTTCACGCCGCGCACGCCCAAGACGGGTTGTTCCTGAGCTTGGAAAGTGGGGTGGTCCTTGACCGCCCAGTGTTGGTGCACCACCACACCACAGGCGACAACGTGGCGTCTTGCCCTCGTCACCGCGTGCACGTGGGCGACAATGCCCAGGCTGAGGTGGTGCTTTGGTCGTCGGCGCCAGAAGGTGCGAGCGGCATGGTGAACGCCGTCCTGGAGGGCAAAGTGGGTGCGGGTGCGCGTTTGGGCGTGGACAAGGTTCAGCACGAGCAAGGCGCTGTCTTCCACCTCGCGCACGAGCACGTGACCCAAGACAAAGACAGCACGTTCCGAATCCACACCGTCACCGTGCAAGGCCATTGGGTCCGCAACGAACTCAACGTCCTCCAACACGGAAGCGGTTCGCACACCATCATGCATGGTGCGTACTTGCCCAAAGGCCAAGAACACGTGGACAACCACACCACGATGGACCACACTGTGCCGCATTGCACCTCGAGTGAGTTGTACAAAGGGATTTTGTACGACCGTTCGACAGGGGTGTTCAACGGCAAGGTCTTCGTCCGTGAGGATGCGCAGTTGACCAATGCCTACCAGCAAAACGCCAACATCGTGGCGGACGCGGGCGCAAGCATCAACGCCAAGCCAGAACTTGAGATTTACGCGGACGACGTGAAGTGTTCGCATGGTTGCACCGTGGGCCAATTCGACGAAGAGGCTCTGTTTTACCTGAAGTCAAGGGGCATCGGCGATCGCGCAGCCCGGGCGTTGATGGTGCAGGCGTTCATCGGCGACGTCCTTGAGGGATTTGGCCAGGAGGAAGTGGCCCAAGAGGTGGAAGGCTTGCTAGCCGGACGCCACGGTTGGATGTAATCCCTGCCGATGGCAAGCAACGATTTGGTGAGGTTGGACAAGCTCTTGGTGGAGCGAGGCCTCGTGGCGTCCAGGCCGAGGGCAGAACGTTTGATTGCCGAGCACGGGGTCATGGTGGCTGGCACCAAAGTGACCAAACCAGGAAAAAAGTTTCCCGTTGACGTCGTGCTTGAGTTGATCCAAGAGGACATGCCGTGGGTGTCGCGGGGGGCGTTGAAGTTGGTCGCTGCGCTCGACGAGTGGACCGACATTGAAGTCGAGGGCCGGTTGGCACTGGACGTCGGTTGCTCGACAGGCGGGTTCAGCCACGTGTTGCTTGACAGAGGGGCCAAGGCCGTGCTGGGCGTGGACACGGGCAGGGACCAATTTGACGCAGGGCTTGCTGAGGACGTGCGCATGGTGGTCCGAGAATCCACCAACGTGAAGGACTTGACGGTGCCGGAGGTCGAAGCCGTCATTGGCGGCCGTCCGGAGGTCGTGGTCATCGATGTCTCGTTTGTGGGGCTCTCCCACATCTTCCCCACCGTGGCCTCCTTGGTCGTGGCAGGGACGCCCGTCGTGGCGCTCGTGAAACCACAGTTTGAGGTGGGGTGGGAGCACCTGAGTCGCGCTGGAATCGTCCGGGACCCGGCCGTGCGCGCGAAAGCCTTGGACAAGGCCAAGGACGCGGCCGTCGAGTGTGGATTTGGGGTGGTTGATGCCCTTGAATCCCCCATCCAAGGCGGCGATGGAAACCATGAATTCCTTTTGAGACTTGAACGAACGTGACGCAGGCATTCCGCCGCGTGTTGTACCCTTGCAGAGATGAGTACTTTCGACGTCCAAGCCATTCGCAACCAATTCCCCATTCTTTCACGGGAGGTGAACGGCAAACCGCTTGCCTACTTCGACAGCGCCGCGTCCGCGCACAAACCGCAAGCGGTCATCGATGCCCAGTCGCGCTACCTCGCACACACCCACAGCAACATTCACCGAGGCGTGCACGCGTTGGCGCAGGAAGCCACCGAGGCGTACGAAGCCGCGCGGGAAACGGTCAGGGCCCACATCGGTGCGGCCTCGACCAAGGAAATCTTGTTTGTGGGTGGCACCACCGATGGCATCAACCTTGTCGCCCAAACCTGGGGCCGGGCAAACCTCTCCGCAGGCGACTGCGTGTTGCTGACTCGGATGGAGCACCACAGCAACATCGTGCCATGGCAGATGCTTGCGCTGGAGCAGGGCTTCGACATTCTGGTGG
>CAZKGY010000112.1:0-5519 GCA_964552305.1 uncultured Comamonadaceae bacterium | reverse complement strand
ATGGCGAAAGAATCCATGAAAGCCCGCGAGCGCAAGCGTGAACGTCTTGTGGCGAAGTACGCAGCCAAGCGCGCGGCATTGAAAGAAGCTGGCGACTGGGAAGGCCTCCAGAAGTTGCCCCCCAACTCCGCAGCGGTGCGTTTGCACAACCGTTGTCAAATCACGGGTCGTCCCCGTGGCTTCATGCGTCAATTCGGCATCAGCCGAGTCCTGTTCCGCAAGATGGCCTTGTCTGGACGCATCCCCGGCGTGAAAAAAGCGAGCTGGTAATCTGAACACGAGAAGACATGCATAGCGATCCCATTTCCGATTACCTGACGCGCATTCGCAATGCGCAAATGGCCCAGCACAAAGTCGTGGAGATTCCTGCTTCCAACTTGAAGAAGGAGGTCACCAAGATTTTGTTTGACCAAGGGTACATCCTGAACTACAAATTTGTGGACGAAGGTCACCAAGGCAGCATCAAGATTGCCTTGCGTTACGACCCCAAGTCTCGCAAGCCCGCCATCACCGAACTCAAGCGCTTCTCCAAGCCTGGTCTCCGTCAGTACGCCGGAGCCGATGGTTTGCCTCGCGTGTTGAACGGCCTCGGCGTCAGCATCATTTCCACAAGCAAGGGCGTGATGACCGACAAAGAAGCGCGCCGTTTGAATGTGGGTGGTGAAATTCTTTGCACCGTATACTAATCCGTCATGAGCCGAATTGGAAAAAATCCCATCACCGTTCCCAGTGGAGTTGAACTCTCCATCCAGGGCAACGTTGTGTCTGTCAAAGGCCCCAAAGGGGAATTGACGCAGGAGGTGGACGAGAACCTTGGTCTGGAATTTGCAGACAACGTGTTGACGCTGACGCGTCCGAATGATGAAAAGGACACCCGTGCCAAGCACGGATTGTACCGCGCACTCATCCAGAACATGGTTGTTGGCGTTTCGGAAGGATACACCGTCCAGCTTCAAATGGTTGGCGTCGGTTTCCGTGCTGCCTCTCAAGGCCAGCGACTGAACCTGAGCCTCGGTTACAGCCACCCCATCATCCTCGAACTTCCTTCTGAGGTGAAGGTCGCTGCCGAAACCAACAAGGGGGAAGCTCCCCTCGTAACCTTGAGTTCTCACGACAAGCAATTGTTGGGAACCGTCGCTGCAAAAATCCGCTCCTTGCGCAAGCCAGAGCCTTACAAAGGCAAAGGTGTTCGCTTCTTGGGCGAACAAATCCGTCGCAAGGCGGGCAAAACTGCTGCGAAATAATCTGAAGCCATGGATACGAAGAAAAAAGCCAAAGCCCGTGTGCGCATCAAGGCCCGCGTTCGTGGTCGCGTTCAGGGAACTGCAAGCCGTCCACGATTGACGGTGTTCCGCAGCAACAAGCAGATTTACGCCCAAGTCATCGACGACTTGGCCGGCCGCACCTTGGCCGCAGCATCCTCATTGGGTGCTGACGGGGCAGGAGGTGCGAAATTGGATCAAGCCGCTGCCGTGGGCAAGCTGATCGCAGAGAAGGCCCAAGCAGCAGGCATCAACGAGGTGGTCTTCGACCGCAACGGATACCTCTACCATGGCCGCATTCAAAAACTCGCCGAAGCTGCCCGTGAAGGCGGTTTGAAATTCTAAAGGGATGTCACAGAATCAACGTCAACAAAAACGAGGTGGAAACCGGGACCAGCAGTCTCGTACCGGTGATCCAGATTTGAAGGACCGCTTGGTTGGCATCAACCGTGTGGCCAAGACCACCAAGGGTGGTCGGACTTTCAGCTTCAGTGCCATCGTCATCGTCGGTGACGAGAAAGGCAAGGTGGGACACGGTCTCGGCAAGAGCCGTGAAGTGGCCACCGCCATTCAGAAAGGCATCGAGGATGGCAAGAAGGACATGATCAACGTGCCTTTGGTGAAGGGAACCATTCCTCACCAGCAGGAAATGCGTTACGCAGGGGCGCACGTACTCATTCGTCCAGCCTCTCCCGGTACGGGGGTCATTGCTGGAGGTGCAATGCGTGCAGTGCTTGAAAGCGCAGGCATCACAGATGTCTTGGCCAAGTCGCTCGGGTCTTCGAACCCACACAACGTGGTGAAGGCAACGTTCAATGCGTTGAAGGCGTTGCGCAGTGCCCAGGACGTGGCCCACTTGCGCGGCATTCCTGTCACCAAAGTGTTCAACGGTTAATCCTCCTTGGTCATGGGCAAAATTGTCATCACACAAGTACGCAGTGCCATCAACCGCACCAAGCGTCAGAAAGAGACCATCAAGGCTCTCGGATTGAAGAAACTCCACAACCCAGTGGAACACGAAGACACCCCCCAAATCATGGGCATGGTGCGCGCCGTGGGTCACTTGGTGAAGGTGGAAAAGAAATAATTCCTAACCAGCACATTCCATGAATCTTAGCAACCTTACCCCCGCATCAGGATCCCGGAAGCAGCGCAAGCGAGTTGGTCGCGGAGAAGGCTCCGGTCACGGAGGCACCTCGACACGCGGTCACAAAGGCGCCAAGTCGCGTTCTGGCTACAAATCCAAAATTGGATTTGAAGGCGGCCAGATGCCGTTGCAGCGTCGCGTGCCCAAGTTCGGGTTCACCAACCCGAACCGGGTTGAATACAAGGGCATCAACCTTGATACGCTCCAAGCGTTGGTCGAAAAGACTGGTTTGAAGGCGATCGCGCCTGCAGACTTGGTCGCCAACGGTTTGGCTGGCAAACACGATCTCGTGAAAATCCTTGGCCGCGGCGAATTGTCCGCTGGCGTAGAGGTATCTGCTCACCAGTTCAGCAAATCTGCCACCGCAGCCATCGAAGGCGCGGGAGGAAAGTGCTCGACGATTGACCGCCACGCGAAATGAGATTTTTCCAGAAACTAGCAGACATCTGGCGCCACGAGGAGTTGCGCCAGAAGCTGGGCGTCACCCTCGGACTCATCCTGGTGTACCGCTTGGGCTCGTTCATTGTGTTGCCAGGCGTCAACAGCGACGTGTTGGCCGAGCAGATGAGCCAGTTGGGTTCCGGTGGATTGGGTGACATTTTGTCCTTGTTCACAGGAGGGGCCTTCACCAGGGCATCCATTTTCGCGCTTGGCATCATGCCGTACATCTCGGCCTCCATCATCATTCAGCTGTTGAGCATTGCGGTTCCCGCGGTCCAAAAGCTGCAGAAGGAGGGAGAGAGCGGACGGAACAAGATCAACCAGTGGACCCGTTTCTTGACCATTGCCATCACGCTTGTGCAGGCTCCCGGTTACTTGGCGTCCACGGTGGTGAGCGTGCCCGGCGTGGTGCAAAACCCCGGGGCCTTTTGGTGGTTCTCAGCCGTGACCATTTTGACGTGCAGCACCCTGCTCATCATGTGGCTCGGTGAGCGCATCACAGACAAGGGCGTGGGCAACGGCATTTCCTTGCTCATCATGATCGGCATCATTGCCACGTTCCCACAAGCCATCATCCAAGAGTTTGCACACCCTCAAACGACTGTGTTCTTCTTCTTGGTGGAATTGGCGTTCTTGTTGATTGTCATCGGAGCCAGCGTGGCGTTGGTTCAGGCGCTTCGCAAGGTGCCCGTCCAAATGGCCAAAATGCAGCAGGGCGGTAGCGCACTTCCAACCGGTGAAGGTGCCCGCAGCTTCATTCCATTGAAGGTCAACAGCTCAGGTGTGATGCCAATCATTTTTGCCCAGGCAATCATGTTTGTGCCTTTGTACCTGACCCAGAGTGAAGCATTCCAAGGCAACGAATTGTTGCAGTCGTTGAGCGACTTCAATGGTTTGGCTTACAACGTGCTGTTCTTCGTGATGATTGTGGTCTTCACCTACTTCTACACGGCGATCACGGTCAACCCCAACCAAATGGCGGACGACCTGAAGCGTCAGAACAGCTTTGTGCCCGGCGTGAAGCCAGGCCGTCCAACGGCGGAGTTCTTGGACGAAGTCCTGTCGCGGATCACGCTGCCTGGCGCGGTGTTCTTGGGACTGATTGCGGTATTGCCCGCCATCGTGTTCCAGCTCGGATTGACGAAAGCACAAACCTTTGCCATTTTCTTCGGGGGAACGTCCCTGTTGATCATGGTCGGGGTGATTTTGGATACCCTTCAACAAATTGAGAGCTACTTGCTTTCTCGTCGTTACGACGGTTTGATGAAGAGTGGAAAACTGCGCGGCCGTCCACAGTCACCTGTGGGAGGCATCGCTGGCTGATTGCCGAATGAGTTTGGGTCGACGTGTCCGAATCAAAACGGACGAGGAGGTCGAACTCATTCGATTGAGTTCTTTGCTTGTTGGGAGAACGTTGGCGGAAGTCGCCAAGGGCATTCAGCCCGGGGTGACGACGCTTGAACTCGATGCCATTGCCGAGTCGTTCATCAGAGACCATGGCGCGGAACCAGGGTTCAAAGGGTACGGGGGATTCCCGAACACTTTGTGCACCTCAGTCAACGCAGCGGTGGTGCACGGAATTCCCAACGATCGCCCCCTAGAAAATGGGGACATCGTTTCGGTGGATTGTGGCGTGCTGATGAATGGCTTTTACGGAGACAGCGCTTACACCTTTGAGGTGGGAGAGGTGTCGCCGGAAATCAAGGCATTGCTCAAGGTGACCAAGGAATCCTTGGATTTGGCCATTGAGCAAGCCGTGGTGGGAAAGCGCATCGGGGACATTGGTCACGCGGTCCAGCAACACGCGGAATCCCATGGTTATGGGGTGGTGCGGGAGTTGGTGGGACACGGGTTGGGCAAGGAGCTTCACGAAGCACCTGAAGTGCCAAACTACGGTCGTCGCGGGAATGGACCCAAACTCATGGACGGGATGGTTTTGGCCATCGAGCCCATGATCAACCTTGGGACCAAGGACATTGGTCAAGCCGAAGATGGCTGGACCATTGTGACCCAAGATGGGTTGGCCAGCGCGCACTTTGAGCACGACGTCGTCGTGAGAAAAGGCCGAGCGGACGTTCTCTCCAGCTTCAAAGACATTGAAACGATTTTGAAAGAAACAAACGAACAATAAAGAATGGCGAAACAAACGTCGATCACACAAGACGGGACCATCTTGGAAGCGTTGTCCAACGCACGCTTCCGTGTTGAGCTCGAAAATGGGCACACCATCATGGCCCACATTTCTGGCAAGATGCGGATGTATTACATCAAGATTTTGCCCGGTGATCGCGTGAAATGCGAGATGTCTCCCTACGACTTGTCCAAGGGCCGCATCACATTCCGGTACAAGAAATAATCATCGATCATGAAAACTCGCGCATCCCTCAAGAAGCGTACGGCCGATTGCAAAATCGTTCGCCGGAAAGGGCGTTTGTACGTCATCAATAAGAAGAACCCCAAAATGAAGCAGCGTCAGGGTTGATCCCTGGGTTGTTTAAATCACGATCATATGGCACGTATTGCTGGTATCGACATTCCCCGCAACAAGCGCGGAGTCATTGCACTGACTTACATCTACGGCATTGGCCGCAGCCGTGCAGCCAAGGTTTTGGCTGACGCTGGTGTGGATGAAAACAAGAAGGTGGACACTTGGACCGACGACGAAGTTG
>CAZKGY010000111.1:0-5560 GCA_964552305.1 uncultured Comamonadaceae bacterium | reverse complement strand
GAAGCGTTCCCTGGCCATCAGCGACCGCATCCAAGGATTCATGGTCGCCTTCAGCAAGGGCAACGACCCTGGCTTCCTGGCGTGCATCGACATGGTGAAGGCGCACTTCGAACCCAACCCCGTCACCCTGGAAAGCGCCTTGTATAGCATGCTGGAAGGCTTTTACAACACCGGGAAGGAGCACATTTGCCAATACATCCTCGACAACTACATCTACGACGAAGATTGCGGGGCTGACTTGAGTGACGTCATCCGTCAACGCGCGCAAGGCATCATCAACCTCCAGGTCGGCAAAACGCCGCCGAACTTCACCATGAACAAGTGGGACGGTGGAAGCCTCAACCTGATGGAAACGGCGAAGGCAAACAAGTACACCTTGGTCATGTTTTGGGCGTCATGGTGCCACAAATGCGAGCAGGAAATCCCCGTGTTGATTCCAACCTACGCCAAGTACAAGGCCCAAGGGTTTGAAGCCATCGGCGTCAGCTTGGACCAAGCGCGCAACACGTGGGTGGGCGTCATTGAACAGCGGGGCATGCAATACCCCAACGTCAGCCAATTGCAAGGTTGGGATTCTCCCATCGTGAAGGACTACAAAATCACGTCTACCCCGACCTATTTCTTGCTCGACAGCGAGGGAAAGATCGTGCTCAAGCCCAAGCGCATCTACGAAGTGGACGCCTTCTTGAAGCAGAACCTCTAAGCACAACAACGTGCACCAAAAAGGGGGCTCAGCCCCCTTTTTTCTTGCCCTGGTTTTCCCGTTTCCAAGCGTCGTGGATGTCCAACACCATGCCATCGACAAGCCCCACCTTGGGAACGAGCATTTGCTTGGAGCCAGCAATCGCCATGATGCGCAGGTACATTTCAGCCGCTGGCACAATGACGTCGGCTCGGTCAGGCTTGAGGTGGTACTTGGCCCGTCGCTCCTCCACCGTCAACGAAGCCAAGGCCGTTGAGACCATGGTCAACGTTTCGACGGGAATCGGGGAATCCCGTGGCGTCAGCGCCAAGCGCTGCAGGCGGTTGGCGTTGCCTCCCGTCCCAATCGCCACCAGCGGTCGGCCGTCCACTTGAAGGCCCTCCACGTACGCATTCACCGCGGCCCACTCCCCGTCGGGGACTCGCCCGGCAAGCGAGCGAACCGTGCCCAGTTGGAAGCTCTTCGATTTGACGCGCTTGCCCTCTCGGATCAACGTGAGCTCAGTGCTGCCTCCCCCCACGTCGATGTAGAGGTAGTCTTCGTCAGGGTTCACGACCGCATTGCCGAAGTTGCGGAAAATGAGGTCCGCCTCTTCGTCTCCGGAAATGACCCGAATGTCCACGTTGGCCCCCTTTCGAACCTTCTTGATGACGTCTTTGGCGTTTTCTGCGTCGCGCATGGCACTCGTGGCGTAGGCGTGGAACCACTCCACCCCCTGGACGTCCATCAAGTACCAAAAGGCCCGCATGGTCTTCACGAGATGCTTGGCCTTCTTGTCTGAAATCATCCCGTCGTTGAACACGTCGGCCCCCAGGCGCAACGGCACGCGGTAGAAGCTGAGCTTGTCGACAACGCACTTGCCGTCTTCGCGCTCCTCTACCCTCGCAATGAGCAACCTCACTGCGTTGGATCCAATGTCTATGGCACCAAACTTCAAATCAACCCTCGCTTCGATGGACGAGGTCAAGATACAGGTCTGGTTGCGCTTGCACAAGGACGTCGCCCAGGGCTGGCGTCACCCAAGGGTTGTCTCCCTTTGGCGTGATGAGGCGGGCATGGGTGTTGTCGCGCCACATCAACTCGTACAACTCCTGAATTTCCTTGGCAAGCGCCTCGTCCAGCATCGGGGTTGTCACTTCCACCCGTCGATCCAAGTTGCGGGTCATCCAATCGGCGCTGCTGAGGAACGTCTGCGGCTTTCCTCCGCCTGAAAAAATCAGGAAGCGAGAGTGTTCGAGATGCCTGCCCACGATGGACCGCGCCTCGATGTTTTCGCTCAATCCCGGCACGCCCGGCTTCAGCGCGCAAATGCCTCGAATCATCAGCTGAACCTTGACGCCTGCTTTGCTGGCCTGGTACAGCTTCTCAATCATCTTGGCGTCCACGAGGTTGTTCAACTTCAACCGAATCCAAGCCTCCTCACCCCGCTTGGCCAGGGCAATCTCCTCGTCAATCATCCGCACAAACTTCCTCCTCGTGCTGAAAGGACTCACGATCAAATGCCTGTAAGTCTTGCGCTCGAACGTGTTCTCGAAGAAATCGAAGAGCTTGGCCAATTCGCCGGTCAGCTTGGGGTTGACGGTGAACAGACTCAAGTCCTCGTAGATGCCTGCATTCCTTTCGTGGAAATTGCCGGTGCCAATGTGGCCAAACCGTTGAACCTTCCCCTTCTTTTTTCGCGTCACCAAGATGAGCTTGGAATGCACCTTCAGGTTGGGAATGCCCACACGAACCGTCGCCCCTGCCTCCTGCAAATCGTTCGCCACCTTCAAGTTGTGCTTCTCGTCAAACCTGGCGGCAAGCTCCACCATGGCCTCCACCCGTTTTCCGTTTCGGGCTGCGTTGATCAGGGCGTTGATCACCTGGCTGTTCTTGGCCACGCGGTACAGGTTGATCTGAATCGTTGTCACGTGCGGGTCAATCGCCGCCTCCCGAAGAAAGTCCACGATGTGCACAAAGTCGTGGTACGGACAGTGCAGCAAAAAGTCGCCCTTTTGCATGGCGTTCATGACGCTCGTGGCAGCCTTCAACCGGGGATGAATGGCGGGGCGTTGGGGAGGGTATACGAGGTCCTTGCGCCCAAAATCAGGGAACGCCATGAGGTCACGTCGGTTGTGGTAGCGATCGCCTGCAATCACACTCACCGCAGCATTCACCTTCATTTTCTTGAGCAGCGTGGTTCGCATGTCTTCCGGCATGGCTGCGTCGTGAAGCACGCGGACATACTCCCCTGTCTTTCTCTTCTTCAACCCGCGTTGGACGCGGGCCATCACTGAGCGCGCCACGTCGTCGTCCATGTCCATCGCCGCATCCCTGGTGCCCTTCAACGCGTACGCCTCAATCGTTCGGGCTTCAAACAAGCGAAAGATGTGCGGAAGCGCCACCCGAATGACGTCTTCCAAAAACATCACCCGGTGCTCGCCGTCGCGTTCGGGCAAGGTCAAAAACCGGGGAATGTGACGCGGGAGCTGGATGATCGCCAATTGGTCACGGCCTTCTTCGAATTTCAACCGCACGGCGAGGTAGCCATCGCCATCCACCAAGGGAGGCATCTTGACCTTTCGGCCCAGCATGATTGGCACCAACGCCGGACGCACGTTCTTTTCGAAGTACCGAAACACGAATTTGGCGTCTTCTTCGTGGAGGTCTTCCTCGCGAACGAACCGAATGCGCTCGTCATTAAGCGCCAGGAGCACCTTGCGAAAGGTCGCATCGTAGGTTTTTTGGAGCGAGGCGATGGCCTGTTCAATCTCGGCCAAGGTCTCCGCAACGGAAAAGCCCAACGTCGTCTTGGCGTGCTTGTCCACGAGCAAAACACGCTGCAGGTTGGCCACCCTGACGCGGTAAAATTCGTCGAGGTTGTTCGAGAAAATCCCCAGAAATCGCACGCGCTCAATCAGGGGCGTCCGCGCCACCTGGGCCTCCTGCAACACACGGTGGTTGAACGACAGCCAACTCAACTCGCGGTTGACGAACAAGTCGTGGGCATTCGTTTGTTTTTTGGCCATGGTTGCGTGCAAATTGTCCTTCCAAAGGTCGGGCATGGATCCCCTTTGACACAGGAAATCAAAGGTTATCATTCTTTGACGACATCGGTGATCCCCGAGGTGAAGTCCCTGTTATCTTCGCGACGCAAAACCAAACAAACAACCCCAACCATGGCAGTTCTTGTCGGCCGCAAGGCACCCCACTTCAGCGAAACCGCTGTTTTGAACGGAAGCGAAATCGTAGACAACTTTTCCCTGGACCAGTACCTGGGCAACAAGTACGTCGTGTTGTTCTTCTACCCCAAAGACTTCACGTTCGTGTGTCCCACGGAGATTCACGCATTCCAAGAGAAGCTCTCTGAATTCGAAGCGCGCAACTGCGCGGTGGTCGGAGTGTCTACAGACACCGCCGAAACGCACCAGGCATACCTCCGTGTCTCCAAAGACAACGGCGGCATCGAAGGCGTGACGTACCCGTTGGTGGCTGACACCAACAAGACGATTTCCACCAACTACGACGTGTTGGCTGGCGAATACGACTACGACGAAGAGGGCAACCTCGTGGCCGAAGGCGAAATGATCGCGTACCGCGGTTTGTTCTTGATTGACAAAGAAGGCATCGTCCGCCACCAGTTGGTCAACTTCTTTCCGATCGGTCGCAATGTCGACGAAGCCATTCGCGTCCTTGACGCCTGGATTCACAACGAGACGCACGGCGAAGTGTGCCCTGCGAACTGGGAAAAAGGAAAGGATGCCATGGCCGCCACCAACGACGGCGTGGCTGCGTACCTCGCCAGCCACTGAGGCTGAACGAGTTCCCAAGAAAAAGCCCCGGTGCAATGAGTGCACCGGGGCTTTTTTCGTTTGCCTCCAAAGGCAAAGCAAAGGTCAAATGCGACGCTTGCGACGCCGCACGTGGTGAACCACTTCTCCATTGGGCGCGACGTACTTGTCCTCGCCACCTTTGAAATGTCCTTCGATGGCGTCGGCGGACCACTCAGGCCTTGCTTGAAACAGGCAAGCCACGTCGTCGCACGCCACGGCAGGTTGACCCTCTGCATCCAAAATCACGTAAATGTCGTCGACCAAACGCTCGTTCATGCGCGCTTCGTGCGAAGCTGGCGCAGTGTAGACCGTGTCTCGGGTTTGACGCAATTCGTTCAGGGTGCGGGATTTGCTCATGGGTTCAAGGGTTGGATGTGAAAGGCAGCGTTGAGCCCCATAAAGGCAAGATACACGTTTCCAACAACTTACGCGTGTACTTTTGACACGGTTTCAGGCCCAAAGGCCGCCTCAAGCAACGCAAACAAGCCTTTGGAAGGCGCAGACGACAGCACAAAGCGCATGGGACCTTCTGGATGGGTCAACGTCAAGGACTTGTCGTCCATGCGCCAGGTGGTGGACCCGGCGGCGCAGGGCACGCCATAGACCTCCAAGCGAACGCGGAAATACACAATGCCCCCTTGCTGGGTGCGCTGAAGGTTGGCCCATTTCACGTCTGACGTTTCCTCAAGCAAGGTCGCCACGGGTGGCGGGCCTTCCACCAATTGCATTCGCGGGCTGCCCGAGCGCTTCCACCAGGGCAGCGCCTCGCCCGCGATGGCGTGCACTTCCTTCCAGCGATCGGGGTCAGCGTACGTCAAGTTCCAAAGCATCGGTGCTCCAGAGGGTTTGGTATTTGCCATCGCCATCGTACATCTCGGCCTGCCGCTGCGTGTTGAATTTGCGGTTGGGGCGGGGGTCGTTGCCCACGCCGGCCACGTAAATCCAATTGCCCGCGTTGCTCGCAGGGTCGTAGTCCAACAGGCAGTGCTCAAACCACGACGCCCCCAAGCGCCAGTCGATGCCCAGGTCATGAACGAGGTAAGAG
>CAZKGY010000110.1:0-5617 GCA_964552305.1 uncultured Comamonadaceae bacterium | reverse complement strand
ATGGCGAGCATGATCGCGTGCAGCTTGTCGCCGTCGGTGGTGTCCTTGGCGAAGGTGCGTTCGGTCGAAATCGATTTGCGCTCGTTGTAGGCGATGACCGGCGATTCGTCCAGCCCGTGGGCCTTCTTCCAAATCGCCACGCCGTTCTTGCCAAGCACTTGCTCGATCAGTTCCACCGGCATGTCTTGCAACGTGCGAATGGTGGAGATGCCGAGGTTGCGCAACGTGCGGTAGGTTTCCGCGCCGACCATGGGGATTTTTCGGACCGAGAGGGGGGCCAAAAAATGCCGTTCTGTCCCCCGGCTCACGTGCCGTGCGTTGTTGGGTTTCGCCTCGCCCGTGGCCACCTTCGCCACGGTCTTGCTGGTGCTAAGCCCCACGGAAATGGGCAAGCCAGACTCGCGGATCACGCGCTCTCGAAGCTCGCGGGAGAATTGCCAGCACCCGAAAAACCGGTCCATCCCGCTGAGGTCCGCGTAGAACTCGTCGATGGAGCTCTTTTCACAGACCGGCACGGCTTCCCGCACGATCTCCGTCACAACCTCCGAATGCTTGGAATAGGACATCGAATTCCCGCGAATCACGACCGCTTCCGGACACATCGCCCGCGCCATTTTCATCGACATCCCCGAGTGCACCCCAAACCCCCTCGCCTCGTAACTGCAGGACGCCACCACGCCTCGATCGCCCGTCCCCCCAATCAAGATGGGCCGGCCTTCGAGGCGTGAGTCCATGCGCCGTTCCACCGACACGAAAAACGTGTCGAGGTCCAGGTGCAGGATGGACCGCTGGTCAGTAGATGAACGATGCTCGGATGGCTGCTTCATGGTGCAAACCCCCATCGAGGGAGTTTGCTAAAATAATGAGCAAAACCAAAAAAACGAGCAACAAAGGGCACGAACTTCGAATCAGAAGCAGAAACTTCCGTAGGAGCTCAGGAAAATCAACAGGTCGTTGACGTTCACGAGGTCGTCGCCGTTGAAGTCGGCGGTGCACCCTGAGAGGCATCCGTAGTCCGAGAGGAAGATGAGCAAGTCCGCGACGTCCACGAAGCCTCCGTTGTTCAAATCCGTGGGGCAGCCACAACTCGCAGGAGACGTGATGACGTCTTCGTAGGTGGCCGTGCAGAGCGGGTTCCCCATGACCGTGATGGACAAGTCTTGGGTGTTGCCGTCCGAGGGTAGCGTTAGCAAGACGTCCCAAGGGTTGCTTCCGTTGTACACCACCACCGAGTCGTTCACCAAGATGGCGTCGCCGGTCAAAGGCGGGCTTTGCATCGTGAAGGTGACTTCCTGGGTGAAGGTGTTGCCGGAAGGGTTGCACTCCGACGTTGCGCCCAGCTCAAACCCGAGAATGGCGCAGGGGAAAGGCTCGCCCTCCCAGAATTCCACCCCGCGTTCTGCAGGCATGGCCAAGGGGTTGCCGGTGTACGAATACGGCGGCAGGCCGTCGACGTACGTTCCTGGTTCCCAAAGGTTGTAGAGGTTCGCCAATAACTGGCCTCCGTTGTCAGGCGTCAGCCATTGCACGTAATCGTCGAAGGGCCCCACGTTGTCGTACAGGGTCAAGTCGCCTCCGGAGGCGTTGTCGGGCCAGTCGTTCCAAGTCAAGGCCAAGGTGCCATTGGGCCCAATGGTGGACCCTGGCGAGAGCAGGTCACTCACTTCGGCCACGGCCAAGCCGGACTTCAAGAAGAACCCTCCCAAGGTGCCGATGCAGTCGCTGATGTTTCGCAAGACCACCTGTTTGGTCTCAGGGTTCACTTGGTCCAAACGGAGTTGCACGCAACACGCTTCAGGCGCCTCGAACAGCGCTGGAAGGGTCAAGGAGCAGTCCGGGTTTTCCGAAAAAGACACGTTCACGTCCACAGGCAGGCCGTCCGAATCCAGCCCTGCCAAGGAAATCACCTGAGGGCTTCCCGTGATGGCAAAGGACACGCCATTGACCACGAGCGATCCCGTGCTTGGGGCGTTTTCGTACGTCACTTCCAATTGCTGGGTGTAGGTGTTGGTTGCGGGGTTGCATCCGGTTTGGACCAACGTGGTCACGCCCAACACGTCGCATAGCACTGGGGGCAATTCCCACCCGATGTCGCGCAACATCGCCAAGGCCACCGGCCCCGGTTGATGGATGCTTTCGGCCGTGCCAATGAATGGAGTCATCAAAGAGTTGACCGAACCCGCGGGATAGGACAACTCACGAAGGTGGGAGTAACTCGCGCCAGGCGCCCAAACCGGGGGTGCAAACAAACGCGGTCGACCCACGCCGTTGGCCTCGAATCCGTTGTCTCCACCCCAGAACAAGGCATCGCTTTGCAGGGCTTCGGCCAAGTCCACGGTTCCGCTGACGAATTCGAGGATGCTGCTTTGGTCCGCCAATTCCACGAATCGGTCGTAGGCGAAGGGCATTCCTTCAAAGCCCACAAATCCCGAAGTTCCATTGTAGCTAGCACTACCGAGGAAGCCCAAACCATGGCCGATTTCGTGAAGGGCGACTGTGAGTGCATCATAGAGGCCTTCGGGTGTTTCGCCATCCAACTCGTAGTACCACAAAGGGTCCTCGCCGAAGCGAATGATCATGTCGGGGGCGTCGGGATTCAAGTCGGAGCCTGCGAACTGGTTGGCTAGTGCAATCGGGTATTGCGTGTCCTCCAGCAATGCACCCGGGAAATTGGCCTTCACTTCGTAAGGCGAAGCCTGTCCCAAAATGTTGGGCGGAAGCGAATCCCATTCCACTTCGATTCGAATCGGGACAACGCCTACCAGGGCGGAAGCCCAAATGTCCACTGCCATTTCGATTGCGGGGATTGCTTCTTCAGGAACGTCGCTCTCATATTCGACGGCAAAAACCGCGCTTCGGTTGGTGGAATTGGGATTGTACCAGTGAGCCAATTCAACACGGGTTTCTGCGTCAAGGCCAGTCCCTTCAAGGGACTCGATAAAGAAAGGGGTAGTGCCCTCAATCTGTATGTCTTGCAGAGTGTTTTGAGACTCCAAGCCGTCCTGACCTTGAACCCAAGGGGCGAGGAGCAGGCCACAAAAAAGCAAAGCCCAGTGCAGATAAGTGGTCATAATCGAGTGGTCTTGTCGAGTTGTTGAAACATAAATATACGATATAATTTTTATACAACTCGACAAACGGATGAATTTTTTCGAGGAATGGGTGTTGCTCATTTGGTTGGCATTGCTCAAAATCGAAGCGAATTCTTGCGTACTTTCCTCCCATGGCACACAAACTCGCGGAGAACCTGAAGGCGTTGAGGAAGGAACACGGCTGGACCCAACAAACGCTGGCTGATAGGCTTGGATTGACGCGTCCGACACTCGGGGCGTACGAGGAGGGACGCTCGGAACCGAAACTCGCCACGCTCATCGACATGGCGCAATGCTTTGGTCTATCGGTCGACGCCTTGGTGCGGGGTTCAGAGTCAGAAGAGTCGACAGCCAGGGCGCAAGGAGATCGGTTGCGGGTGTTGACCATCCCAGTCGACTCGTCGACCGATCGGGAACGGTTGGTGGTGGTTCCGGTGAAGGCGGCTGCGGGCTACGCCGCAGGCTACGGGGATCCAGAGTGGTTGAGTCATTTGCCCACGTTTGGCCTTCCAATCAAGGAGCTGGCGCCTGACAACACCTACCGGATGTTCCAAATTGAAGGCGACAGCATGTTGCCGATCCCTTCCGGCAGCTACATCTTGTGCCAGTACGTTGAGGATTGGATGAGCGTGGGGGGGCTTCGTCCGCACATCGTGGTGACGAAAGACGACGGCGTGGTGTTCAAGCGTGTGGAGAACGATTTGCCGTCGGGCAGCCGCTTGGTGCTGCACAGCGACAACCCGGCCTTTGCCCCGTACTCGGTGGCGGGGGATGACGTGCTGGAGGTGTGGCGTGCCTCTGCCTACCTCAGTTTTGAGCTTCCTTCTGCCTTGGATGGCCAGCCGGCCTCGGCCGCCACGGTGCGAAACGCGTTGGATGCGTTGCGTGAGGAAATCGACGCCATCAAGCGTCAAGGTTGATCAAACGCCTGCCGCGACCACTTCTTCCACCACGTCCATCTTGGACTTGAGTAGCTGTTCGATGCCTCCCTTCAGGGTTTGGGTCGACGACGGACATCCAGAACATGCCCCGCGAAGGTGCACGTACACGGTGCCTTCCTTGAACGCCACGAAGTCGATGGCGCCTCCGTCCTGCTCCACAGCCGGGCGAACGAATTCTTCCAGCAATTGCTTGATTGTGTCGTCGTGCTCAGTGGGTTCGACGTCTTTCAGGTCGATGAACACCCCTTCTGGTTGAAGAGCATCGTTGCTTGGGGCGTCCGTCCCTTCCGACGGGCGTTGGCCCAACGACGCCACGGCGTTTTCCAGTTTGGCCTCTTCCACTGCCTCTGCATGCTCCATCAGCCACTCGGTGATGTAGGTCCTCAATTGCTGGACAATCATTTCCCAACCCAGGCTTTCGTCTTTGGTGACGCTGACCATGGACCCGCTCATGAACACGCCCGTGACGAAGGGAAAGTTGAAGAGCTCTGTGGCCAGAGGGCTGCACGTCATGGCTTCGGCCTTGGTCCTGAATTCCAACTGGTGAGACTGTGGAACGAGGGTGCGGTCAGCCACAAACTTCATCACCGCCGGATTGGGAGTCATTTCAGCGTACACGCTGGTGGGAATGCGTTGGGTTTCCATGCGTCACAAAGGTAGGCCTGAGGTTGCCTCCCCCAACCCCTTCGGCGTACCTTCGAACCATGCTTTGTACCCTCCGTCGCACCCTCGCCCTCGGTGGCCTGTTGGGTGCCCTCGTGTCGTCGATTCAAGGACAGGTGGCCGACCCCACCTTCCCCGTGAATGGCACGCACGACAAAGGCCTCGTGGCCACGTTGCTCGAACACGCCACCATCCACGTGGACGCGAGCACCACCATGGAGAACGCGACCCTGGTCATGCACAACGGACGGATCGTGGCCGTGGGTCCGGACGGCGAAACGTCGCACGCGGGTCCCGCATTGCGGGTGGACATGACGGGCCTTCATCTGTATCCATCGTTTGTCGACTTGAACAGCGACTTTGGCACCCCGGAAGTCCAGGATGCGGGTTGGTCACGAACCCCCCAAGACCTCAGCGACAAGAAAGGGGCCTATGGATGGAACGAGGCGGTTCGGCCTGAAACGTCTGCATCCGTCGCGTTTGACCCAGATGCCGAAACGGCCGAGCGGTTGAGGAAGTCGGGGGTCGGTGCCGTGTTGACGCACGTCAACGACGGCGTGGTTCGCGGCACAGGGGCAGTTGTGTTGCCTTTGGAGGACGCCCGTGAAGCGTTGTTGAAACCGGAAGCCACCTTCCACATGAGCTTCCGCAAAGGGTCTTCTTCTCAGAATTACCCGAGCTCTCTGATGGGTGCCACGGCGCTTTTGCGTCAAACGCACCTCGACGCGGCGTGGTACGAGGAAGCGTCGGCCAAGGGTCAGGCGGGGGTCACCAACCTGTCTCTTGAGGCGTTTGTCGACGCCCAAAGCTTGCCCAGGGTGTTCCAAGCGGGACACTGGAAGGACGCCTTGCGGGCGGATGCGGTGCTCGACGAATTTGGCGTCACCCATTTTTCCGATGTCTGAACTGAGGGCATGCAAC
>CAZKGY010000109.1:0-5673 GCA_964552305.1 uncultured Comamonadaceae bacterium | reverse complement strand
GCATACAAGGGAACCAACCATTGGCTGATTGGGAAGGATCCGGCTTGCACGTAATGGTCGAGGCCTCGGGCTTGGGCGATGCTGTCGGCGGCATTCATGCTCAGGAAGGCGAACATCAACAACACCTCCGCCACCAAAATGATGTTGGCGTCGAGGCTTGGCCACCCAGCCATCTCCTTGGATCGGAACCTTGCAATGGCCATGCCGTTGCGTCGAACGAAGAACACCACGCAAGCGAGGATGACGCCAGCAGCCAGCCATTCGAAGCATGCGATCAGTGCATCGTAAACCCCTCCTAGTCCGGCAAAGAGGCGGTGCGTGCCGAGCAGGCCGTCGAGCACGATTTCCAGCATTTCGAGGTTGATGACCACGAAGCCCACGTAAATCAGGATGTGCATGACGCCTGCCACGGGGCGGGCAATCATCTTCCCTTGCCCCAGGGCCACGCGTGCCATGACCTTCCATCGCTCAGAGGGTTGGTCCGAACGGCCCACGTCCCGGCCCATCGCAATGTTTCTCCGGATGAAGCCAATGCGTCTGGCAAACATGCCAATGCCTGTGGCCAAGAGAAGCGCGAAGAGGAGTTGTTCAGTCATGCCGCTGTCGATCACTTGTCGTCAGTTCCTCGGTTGGCTTCGTCAAGTTCTTCTTCGACGACGCCTCGGATGCGTTGCATGTCCTTTTTCGAGAATCCCGACTTGGGTTTGCGTCCAATCAAATTTACTTGAACGTACTTCCATGGATGCATCTGAAGGTCATCCATCAACAATTGGAGTTCTTCGTTGGTGGCCACCAAGCCGTTGTACAGGCTGTCGTTGACGACCAATTGTCCAAGCGTCCCCTCGCCCGAAGCCACGGCGGCGGCAATTTTGGCCACGTCTGTCAGGGCTTCGTTCGCCTTGGCCATGGTGGCGGCGAATTCAACTTTGGACAGGGAATCGCTGACCACCGACAAATTCTGAATGGCGTTGGCCAGGGCATCGCTGTTTTTGTTGAGGGTGGCCGACAGGGCACTCGCGTTGCTCATCACGCGGGTGAAGTTGTTGCGGTTGTCGTGGATGGTGCTGTCGAGGTTGGCCGCCGAGCGCTCCAGCGATTGCACGGTCCTGTTCACCGACTCGAGAGCCTCGGGCAGTTGCTCAGTCACGCCCCCCTCAAAGATGCTCTGGATGTTCTCGATGATTTTGTCCACCCCTTGGATGAGCTCAGACGTTTTTCGTTGAAGCGGCTCCAGTTGCTTTTGCACCTGGGCGGCGATGTCGTCTTCCACGTCGCCGAGCAAGGTGTCGCCTGCTGCCGCGAACGATTCAGAGTCCCCAAACACGAGCCGAATGGCCTTGGTGCCAAACAAATCTGAGCTGTGGATTTGGGCGACGCTGTTGGAGGGGAAGTAAAGCTGGGGATGCTCCACGCTGAATTCCACCAGCAGTTCTCCGCTTCCTTGGGGAAGGAATTCGATGCGGTTCACTTGTCCGACTTGGAAGCCGTTGATCAAGACGGGGTTGCTCACGGCCAGCCCGCTCACTTGGTCGTACACGACCAGGTAGTTCGACGTCCTGGCGAATGGGTTGAAGCCTTTGAGGTAGTTCACCCCGAGCACCAGCAAAACAATGCCTGAGACGGCGAGCAGCCCCACCTTGAATTCCGGTCGAACCGCAGTCATTGGACAGGGAGATTCAAGAGGTTTCGGGCCCGAGACATGGGGATTTGGTCTTCGCCATCGAACGCCACCACAAACGCACCTGAGAAGCCTTCTGCACGAAGCGCCTCCTTGGCCTGATGGGCCTGGTCGGGGTGGGGGTGATGTCCGAGAATGTACTTGTGCAAACCATGACGAATGTACGCCTTCGCCTCTGCGTGGCCTCGCAATTCTTCGGAATCCGTGGGCAGCGCCGCCTCGGTGGTCAAAATCTGCACCCCAAACCACACGGTTTGCTTCATGGATTCTACGGGAAGTTCTTCCTTGGGCGATTCGTCTTCAGGGACAACCTCGTCGGCTTCTTTCCGCGCCGAGAGGTAGGTGTCCCGGAACGCCCGGTAGATGGCCGAAGCCATGTACGACTTGCCGCTCTCGGACTGCAAGAAGTCTTCTTCTTCGGGGTTGGTCAAGAAGCCAAGTTCGACCAGTGCACTGGGCATGGTGGTGTAGGAGATGACGTAAAAACCTGCTTGCTTGACGCCGCGGTCTCTTCGTCCAACACGGTCTCGAAACTGTTGCTGGATCGATGCGCCAAGGGTCAAACTCGCGTCGAGGTTGACGTTTTGCCGCAACGCCAAGGCGATGTACGTGTCGGGGTCGTTGGGATCGAAGCCCACGTAATTCTCCTCGAAGCCGTCCTCTTTGAACATGGCGGCATTCTCCTTCATCGCCACGCGCAGGGACTCTTCCGACTTGTGCATGCCCATGACGTAGGTGCCCGAGCCTCGCGCCGACTTGTCGTCGTAGGCGTCGCAGTGGATGGACACAAACAAGTCAGCCTGGGCGTCGTTGGCGATTCGAACGCGTTCGCGGAGGGTGGGGAAGCTGTCGTCCTTGCGGGTGTAGATGACCTCAACCTCTGGCAAGTTCTCCTCGATGTACCGGCCCAACTGAAGGGTCACGTCCAGCGCGACGTCTTTCTCGGTGGTGGTGTAGCGTCCCGTCCCGAGGTTGCCGGGATCCACGCCGCCATGTCCTGCATCAAGCACCAGGGTCAGCGTTGGGGGTGCTGGCGCGAATGCGACGCAAGCGCCGACCAGGGCAACACAAGCGGCAAAGACGCGTTGTTTGGCTAATTTTGGACGCTGTTTCATGCCAGTCCTCAAACATACCCAAAAGGCCATTCTGCGCGCGTTCCAGTGCGCTGCGATTATCCTTTTTTGGTTGTTGATAATCCCGGATTCTTGGGGGCAAGTGGATTCGGTCAAAACCGCCACGCAAGACCCCAAAGACGTGGTGGAGTACTGGGCAGAGGACATCTACCTGCGTGTCGACAGCAACGTGGCCCATTTGGTGGGCGAAGCGAAGGTGGTGAATGGCTCCATGACCTTGACGGCGCACCGCATCGTGTTGGACCTGGAGGCGAAGACGGTGTGTGCATTTGGCCGAAAGGATTCGTTGGGCCAATGGGAGGGGAGGCCGGTGTTTGACGACGGAGGACAATCGTTCACCCAAGACGAACTCTGCTACAATTTTGACACCAAGAAGGGGTTGAGCCGTGCCGCCGTGACCACGGAACAGGACATCGTGTTTCACGCGGATCGAGCCAAGAAACAGCCTGACGAGACGGTGCACGTGAGGGACGGCAAGTTCACGACGTGCGACGCCGAGAACCCCCACTTTCATTTCCACCTGACCAAAGCCATTATGGTGCCCGACGAGAAGGTGGTGAGTGGCCCGTTGTACTTGAAGTTTCGGAAGGTTCCGACCCCCCTTGCGTTGCCGTTTGGGTGGTTCCCGATGAGCCGTGAAAAGCGAAGCCAGGGCATTTTGTTGCCAGGCTACGGGGACGGGGGCAATTTGGGATTCTTCCTCAAGGACCTGGGGTACTACTTGCCGTTGGGTGACCACTGGGACGCCAAGTTCTTCGCCGATCTCTATTCTGGCGGCAGCTGGGCCGTTCGCACCGCCACGAGCTACAAGCACCGATACCGCAGCGAAGGCGATTTTTCCTTGAGTTTCCAGCGGCAACGGCAGGGGTTTGCAGGAGCCCCTGGGTTTGGGATGTCCAACAATTTCTTTGTTCGCTGGAACCACAACCAAGACCCTCGTGCCCGTCCCAACACCCGTTTCAATGCCTCTGTCAACTTTGGCTCCTCCGGAAACTTCCAGCAAAACCTCAACAGCAGCCAGCAAGAGTTTTTGTCCAACACCTTCCAGTCCAGTTTGCAGTGGAACGCCCAAGTTCCTCGCTCTCCATTCTCGGCGACGTTGAGTGCGCGACACAGCCAGAATTCCAACACGGGAAACGTGCAGATCACCCTTCCCTCGCTGTCGGTGAACATGCAACGTTCTTCGCTGTCCAAATTGATGGGGCTGAGGGCCGGCAAGTCCAAGGTGTTGGACAACGTGGCGGTGACGTACAGCACCCAGTTGGAAAACACCATTTCGGGTGCCGACACGACGTTTGGCGCCCAGCGATGGAGTGACTTGAATGTCCGCAACGGATTGAAGCATAGCGCGAAAGTGACGTCAAGTTCGAGTGTTGGTTTTGTTTCGTTGACCCCGAGCTTTCAATACAACCAATACGACTCGTTTGCCACGCTCTCCCGTTTCGAGGCGCCGGTGGGCGGCGATTCGACGGCGGTGTTCGCCGACACCTTGTCGGGGTACAATTCGACGGGAGATTGGCGGTTGAGTGTGTCGGCCAACACGCGCTTTTATGGGTTGTTCAACGTGAAAGGCGAGGGGCGATTGAAGGCCATTCGTCACGTGATGTCTCCGACGCTGGGCTTGAGTTACAACCCTGAACGCACAAGGGTGGAGGCGTTTGAAACGGCCTATGGTGAGTCGGTGTCTTGGAACCCTTATTCGTTGGGTCGTTTTGCGCCCAACGATTTGAGGGAGGCGGGCTCGGTGACGTTTGGGTTGGGGCACAACCTCGAAGCGAAGGTGGCCGACCGAGAGACCGGCGAATTGCGGAAGGTCAAACTCATTGACAACCTGACGACTTCGGGGAGTTACAACATGGTGGCGGACTCGTTGCGCTTTTCCGATTTGCGCACCCGTGCCTTCACCAGCCTGTTCAACAAGGTCAACGTGAACATGAACGCCACCCATTCCATGTACGGCCGTGACCGCAACACGGGCGACGTGGTGGATGAATTTGTGTGGGCCCAAGGAAATGGACTCCTGCGGTTGAAGCGTTTGACAGGCGCCCTTGGGACGTCGTTCAAGTCGGGCAGCGAGAGCAACACCCCCTGGAACGCGCGGGTGGACTACAACGTAAACCTCCGAAGGGAGTGGAATGCGGGTCTGGAGCGCGACACCAGCGTGGTGACACATTCGTTGTCAGCCCGCGGAGGCTTGAGTGTCTTGGGCAAGCACAAGCTCGACGTCCAGACAGGCTATGACCTCGAGCGAAGGGAAATCACACCGACGAACTTGAATTTCTACATCGACTTGCATTGTTGGGAGTTGACCTTCAATTGGATTCCGTTTGGCATCCGTCAAAGTTTCAGCCTCCGAATCAATGTCAAGTCCACCTTGCTCCGCGACCTGAAGCTTGAGGCGCGTGGATCGAGCGGGCAGTTGTTGTTCTAATCAACTGGTGAAGTGCCTCCACGCCATGACGGCCAGGCACACCAAGAACGCCAGAAAACTCACCTTGTTGATCCCATGCATCATCCGGAGGTTCAATTCGGCGCCCTTGTCCTTTTTGAACAAGTTCAACGGATTGATGTAGTACATGAACTTCTTGAAAAACATAGAATTGTAAATTGTTGGTTAGCGCTTTTGTGCAATCAATGAAACCTCGACTCGGGCCCCTTTTGGCAGCCCTGCCACGGCCACGGCCTCCCTGGCGGGATACGGTTGCGGCATCGCCTGGCGGTAGGCCTCATCCATGCCGGCGTAGTCGTCCATGGTGGTCAAAAACACGGAAGCCTTCACGACGTCTTCCAGCCCCAGACCTGCGGCTCGCAAAATGGTGTTGCCGTTGGCGAGGCACTGGGTCGTGGCCTCCTGAATGGTGG
>CAZKGY010000108.1:0-5679 GCA_964552305.1 uncultured Comamonadaceae bacterium | reverse complement strand
ACTTGTAGCTGATGCCATCCATGCCGGTGGCGTCAAACGAAGCGATGGCCTCGTAGACCATGTCTCCATCCTCGTCCGTCATGGACGTACCCGCTGGATCCCAACCTTGGAAGTCACCAGCCACATGAACGCCGAATGCAGACACCTCTTCGTTGGTCATGTCCACACGAAAACGGACCGTGGTCAGGCCACACGCCGCGCAGTTGCCGTAGCATGCCAAAGTGGAGTCGCTCCCCATCATGCCGTCGACGACCAATTGACGGTTTCCGTCGAACGCGCACGCACCGGGAACCGATTCGTCAGAACCCCAGGCATTGCCGTTGATGAACTTGTACTGAATGGTCATCGCTGAATCAACGGTGAACGTGTGGCTGTAGGTGCCGTCCAGGTTGTCCGTCATGGGCGTGTCACCCGCTTGCCAGCCTTGGAAGTTTCCAGCCACGTGCACGCCGTCGGCACTGACTTCTTCGTTGGTCATGTCCACAGTGAGCGTCACCGTGGTTTGACCCCATGCAGCGGTGGCCAACAAGCCAGCCGCCAAGAAAGAGAACAATTGTTTCATAGAGAATCGTTTGTGAATAGGTGTAAAAATGACACTATGTTGCAATATTACGGGCAATTCCCCTCCTGCAAGAGATTTGAAGGCCAAATTTGACGCGAAATCATGCACAGAATGTTGTCAGAAATCCACAAGAACAACTGCAACTCATTCAAGGTCCAAATGGCCATGGCTTTCCTCCTCGCATGGTGCGTTTCTTGGTCCGCCACGGGTCAATGGCAGGTTGACCCGCCGTCGTGGTGGGCCAACTTGGAAGACGGACGCGTCGAATTGTTGGTTTCTTCGCCCCTCCTCGACCAACCGGTGACCCATGTGTCCACCAACGACGACGAGGCTGTGGTGAAAGGGTGGCGCGACGCAGCCCTCCCCGGGCACACTTGGGTGTCGATGGACGTCAGCCGAGCAAGTGCTTCCAAGGCCATCACGCTCACCATTGAATGGGGCGAGGACCGCCAAGCGATTCCTTGGACCATGCACGGCTCCTTGCCTGCAGGCAACCGGCTCGACCGCTGGGAAGAATCCCCGGCCATGTACCTCATCATGCCTGACCGCTTCGCCAACGGGGACCCCTCCAATGACACCGTGGAAGGCATGCGTGAACAAGGGGTCGACCGCACCGAGATGTATGCCCGCCACGGAGGCGACCTCCGAGGCATCCAAGCGCATCTGCCCTACTTGAAGGAATTGGGGGTCGGCGCGATATGGCTCACGCCCGTGGTGGAAAATGACCTGGCCAAAACCTCGTACCACGGCTACGCCTGCACGGACGGTTACGCCATCGACAGGCGTTTGGGCTCCTTGGACGATTACAAGACCCTGGTTCAAGCCGCCCATGCCCAAGGCATCCGAATGGTGCACGATTGGGTGCCCAACCATTGGGGCAACCTCCACCGATTGCTGACCCATCCCGTCGACAGCACTTGGGTGAATCGCTGGTCTGGCGACTTTGACGAATCCAAACGAACCAACTACCGGGGCACCACGCTGTTTGACCCCTACGGAACCGACCGAGACGTCAAAGGATTCAATGAAGGTTGGTTCGATCGCATGATGCCAGACATGAACCAAACGAACGAAGACCTTCAACGGTACATGGGAACCAACATGCTTTGGCTCATGGCGGAGGTGGGCATCGACGGGCTGCGCATTGACACGTACACGTATGGCAACGCCGAAGCCATGGCGCGAATGACCAAGCGCATTGCCAACGCGTTCCCACGTTGTTTCATGTTTGCCGAAGCTTGGGTTTATGGTTCCGCCAAACAGGCGGCGTTGGTGGAAGGGTCGGCGTTTGGTTGGGGGCAAGAAACAGGGCTCGACGGCGCCGTGGACTTCGCCTGGCACTTTGCCATGCAGGAGGCCGTGCATCAGGGAGAAGGCTGGGATCGCGGCATTGGCAAGGTGTACGAGGTCTTGGCTGAAGACTTCCTCTACCCAGACGCCAACCGTCTCGTCACGTTCCTTGACAACCACGACACCCATCGCTGGATTGCCGAGGCCGGTGACGACGACAAGGCTCGGGCGGGCCTGGCCATGCTTCTCTTGGGCAGGGGCATGCCATGCTTGTACTACGGCACCGAATTGGGGTTCCGCACGCGCTGCGAACCCGACGGAAAGGTGCGTCAAGACATGCCAGGCGGTTGGGCCGAAGACACACGCTCGGCTTTCTTGGCCCAAGAACGGACGTCAGAGGAACAAGCATGGCATCGCTGGGTGAAAGGCTTGCTCGACCTCAGGAATCGTCACAGCGTCGGGCAAGGGACACGTTTGGAACACGGCTTCCCCAAGCAAGGAGTCTATGCCTTTGCCCAGCTGGGGCCATCGGCCAACGTTGTCGTTGTGGTCAATGCCTCAGACGAACGCAGGCCCATTCCGTGGCCCACCATGGAAGAATGGGTGAACGGACGAACCGTTCGGGTGTGGTCGCCCGAGGGGGACTCGGACCGGTCCATTCAAGGCCTGGAAACCATTGACAGCTGGGAAACCCTCATTCTGGAAGCGTCCCACTAACGGACTGAAACGCCGTTTTCCAAGGCTCTGGCACATGGGTCGTGGCTTTCTTGCGATGGTCGAAGCACACCAAGACCGTTTTGGCCTGGGCCACCAACTCCCCTGCCGCTTCCACGCGGTATTTCACTTCGATGCTTTTGTCGCCCACCTTGCCTACTTCGCACAAGATGGATGGGGCGTCGCCAAACTTCAAGGGTCGCAGGTAGTCGATGTCGTGGTGGGCCACCAACACGCCGACCTCGTGCCAATTCCACGCTTGGCCCACCACCTGCCTCCACCAATGGATCCTGGCCTCCTCGAGGTAAACCAGGTACACGGCGTTGTGGACGATGCCGTAAGCATCCACGTCGGAGAAGCGTACTTCAGGGGTGTAAGGTTGGGGCGTCTTTGTCATGGTGGGTCGCGAAGGTAACGGGCGTGAAGTAGCTTTGCGCCATGCCCCGTTTGAACAGAAACCTCCACGTTGCCCTCCATGTTCTTGCCATGCTCGTGGCGGCATGGGGACTCGGAGGTGCGCCCACGGCATTGGCGCCCTGGGCGTGCATCGCCACCCACGGTTTGGGGGCATTCACCCACAAGGCGGAAACGAATGCGTCTTCGGATACCGAGTTTTTGGCCATTGTGCGGGTGAGCTTGGGCATCGTCGCCTGTTTGATTGCCGCAGGACAACACTGGGTCACCGGCACAACAGGCCCTGAGTTTGTCGTCATCGCCATGGCAAGTTTGCTTTTGGAGGCGGCACGCCCTCAAAAAGGGTGACCTGAACGGCCTCAAACCCGCGCAAGACGGGCCAAAGCGCTGTTTTTGCTCGTCCTTTTCAACACGAAAGTGCTGTTTGTTCACAAAAGCACCCAAATCGACCTGCACCCCTTGTCAACGCTGAGAATGCGCCTATACATTTGGCCACGGTAATTCATTTTTCTAACCTCAACTTATTCTCATGAACAAGTCTCAATTGGTCGATGCCATCGCTTCAGGCGCTGGTCTCTCAAAAGCCGACGCAGCTCGCGCCCTCGATGCAACCACTGGTGCCATCCACGGCGCATTGAAGAAGGGTGACCGCGTGTCCCTCGTCGGATTCGGTTCTTTCTCTGTCAGCGCTCGCAAGGCTCGTGAAGGTCGCAACCCACAGACGGGTGCCACCATCAAGATTGCTGCCAAGAACGTTGTCAAGTTCAAGGCCGGTGCTGGCTTGACTGTCTGATCAGTCAAATCAACCAACCACAGAGGTCCCCTCGCCTTGGCGGGGGGACTTTTTTTGTCCCGACATTTGCGACGTGCCTTACCCCTTGCCCTCTCACGCCGACGTGGTCCATGCCCGAGCATGCGCCGAGGTGCTTCAACCCTTGATGACGGAGGCCCGGCTGGACAAACTTCACGCGGTGGTGGCCCGACGCAGCAGGTACCTGTCCGTGGTCCTCGAAAACGTCTACCAAAGCCGCAACGCCAGTGCCGTCATGCGCAGCGCCGATGGCTTGGGCTTGCTTGACGTCCACCTGATCGAAAGCGAAAATGCCTGGTCCCGGAACAAGGGCGTGGCCAAAGGCGCCTCTCAATGGCTGAATTTGCACCGTTACCTCCAGGCCGAGGACCCTCGCGTCTCATGCGTGGAGGCGATCAAGGCGCAGGGCATCCGCTTGGTGGTGACGTCGCCCCATGCCCAGGGGTTCACGCCTGAAACCCTTCCCCTCGATCGTCCGCTCGCCTTGGTCATGGGCACGGAATTCTCCGGGGCGTCCGAATTCATGATGGACCATGCGGATGCCTTTGTCGAAATCCCGATGCATGGGTTTGCGGAAAGCTTCAACATCAGCGTGGCTGCAGCCATCTTGATGCACCGCTTGCGCAACCGCTTGGAAGCGGAAGCCCCCGACCGATGCTCCCTGCATCCTGACGAGCAAACCGTGCTGTTGGCGCATTGGATGGCCAAATCCGTCAGGAATGCCCAAGGCATCCTCGCCAGACAGGGATTGACCCCTCCCCCCAACCTCGTGCAACAGGCATGAGCATGCTCCAAGGGCACGTCGCATTCCAGACCGACCTGCGCAACCTTCTGCGCATCGCCGTACCCATTTCGTTGGGCAGCCTTGTCCAATTCCTTGTCGTGCTCACCGACAACTTCTTCCTGAGTCGCGCAGGCGAGCTGGAACTCAACGGCGCAGGAAACGCCGGACTTGTCTACCTGACATTCACCATGGTTGTCTCAGGAGGAAGCGTCGGCATCCAAATCTTGGTGGCCCGGTTCAAAGGGCAGAACAACCCCACCCAAATGGCCGATGCCTTCCGCAACGGACGGTTGGGCGTAGGCGCCTTGGGACTAAGCCTGGCCGCCATCGCCTTGGGGGTGAATGCCTTGGGCGGATGGAAACTGCTGCTCGCAACCCCCGAGGTACGCGCCGTCTTTGAACCTTTTCTCAGCATTCGCGCTTGGGGGCTCATCCCCTTTTCTGTCTTGATGGCGGTGGAGGCCGATTGGATTGGTCAGGCCAAAACCAAACCCATCCTTCTGCTCGCCATGCTCATGGCCTCCACCAACGTCGTGCTCGACGCCATGTGGGTCGAGGGGTTGTGGGGCGGCACACGGATGGGTGCACAAGGCGCGGCATGGGCTTCATTGACAGCCGAGACACTGGGGGCGCTGTTTGCTTGGCAATGGGCGCGACGGCGAACGCACCCTGCCGGGTTCGTCGGTTGGGCACCCATCCATCGCCCCGTGCTTCACCAGTGGTGGAAGTTGTCGGCGCCTGTGATGGGGCAATTCGGCATGACCATCGCCACGTGGGCTTCGTTTTTCTTCTTCGTGGAACGCGTAGGGATGATGGAATTGAAGGTCAGCCACTTGACCAGGAATGCGTTCATGTTGGCGTTTGTGGTTTGCAGTGGACTGGGCCAAACCACACGAACCGTGGTCAGCACCCTGATCGGGGAAGGCAGGCAGCGCGAACTCCTCCCCACCATTGGCAAGCTCGCTGCTTTGAGCTACGCAGGCGTTTGGGTTCTCACCCATGGCTACGTGTTGTACCCCGATTGGTTGGCCAGCCACTTCTTTCAAGACGGCGCCGGCAAAGACGCGATGGTGGCCACCCTTGGAACCGCCTTTGTGGCCTTGC
>CAZKGY010000107.1:0-5755 GCA_964552305.1 uncultured Comamonadaceae bacterium | reverse complement strand
CGACCCACTCTATGTCATTGACGGCATCCCCATCACCCAAGATTACTTCCTCGGTGGCAACAGCGGGGCCATGAACCGCAACCCTCTTGCGAGCATCAACCCCAACGACATCAAGGACATACAAATCCTGAAGGATGCCGCTGCGACGGGCATTTACGGGTCGCGTGGCGCCAACGGGGTCATCCTCATCACGACGAAGCGCGGGGTGCGCGAGGGCGTCAAAGTCAACTACAGCTCGCAATTCGGCTGGGGACAGCCCACGGCACGCCCCAACATGATGTCGACCGAAGAATACCTCGCCATCCGCCAAGAAGCTTGGGAAAACGACGGCGGGACGGGTTATGCTTGGCTTCCTTACTTGAGCTCGGCAGACGACAGCCCTGAGGTTCGTCGCCTTGCTTACGAGGAAGCGTTGCGGACCAACACGGATTGGTTCGACCTGATGACCCGCACCTCCCAGAAGATGCAGCAAAACATCTCCTTCCGCAGTGGCGGAGAGAAATGGTCGATGTACAACGCGGTGAGCTACGACAAAAACGAGAGCTACGCCATTGGCAATGCGTACACGCGCACCACCCTCCGGACAAACCTTACGCTGAATCCCATTCGCGGCCTTCAGATTGACCTGCAAGGAAGCACTGCGACAGGCGAGAACCAACGGGTCAATGGCGGTTGGTCCGGCGGGGTGGGATCGGCCATGTCCACAGCCCTTCCATACATGGCACCCGTCACCAAAGACACGTTGTTTGACGACAACGGCAACGTGCTCGGCGTGCAAGACGACTACCAACTCAACGTCTGGAACAATCCCTATGCATCCATCGCCAACGGCAACCAGCGTTGGAGGGAAACGGAGTACCGCAATTTGGTCACTGGCCAAATCACCTACTCCCCTGTCCCGCGAATCACCGCCATCGTCACAGGTGGTTATGACCAGAGTGTCGTGGAAGAAGACAACTTCCGCGGGACCGTGTTGAACCAGTTCGACCAAGGCGCAGACACGCGTTTGAGCTGGTCCCAGCGAACCTCTCCCAACTTCAACTTTGGTGGCAACTTGACGTTCGACGCCATCGCCAACGACACCATGAAGCTGTCACTGATGGTGGGTGGTGAAGGCCAACAATTTGCTTCAACGGGATTTTGGACCAATTCGGTCAACACCACTGGACCCGCGTACGAGAACGCCGCAATCCGGGATTCGCTTTTGGCCCACCACGACAGCACCATTGTGTACTCGGCGATTGAGCAGTATTCCACCTGGAAGGACGTGCCCACCACTTTTGCCTCCACGTTTGCTCGGATGAACTACTCTTTCAAGGATCGGTATTTCTTCCAGGCGACCGCCAGAACGGACGCCTCTTCCAAGTTTGGACGGAACAACCGTTACGGCTTTTTCCCTTCGGCCTCGCTGGGATGGGTGATGAGTGACGAGCCTTGGTTCAACATGCCACGCCTGAGTTTCTTGAAGGTTCGCACAAGCTGGGGAAGAACTGGCAACGCCAACATTCCAGGAAGCGCAAAGTGGGAGCTTTATCAAGACCAAACAGGAGGTGCCACCTACAGCGGAGACACCATCATTTACCCCCTCCAGCCGGGCAACCCGGACTTGCGTTGGGAAACGGTAGAGACCATCGACGCCTCCATCGAGGCGGGCCTCTTGGAGGATCGAGTCAGCGTGGAACTCGGGGTTTACAACAAACTGGCCTCGGACGTTCTCATGAACGTCGAACTGCCCTCCCACACGGGTTGGAGCAACCGTTACGTGAATGCCGGAGAAGTCCTCAACCGAGGGGTTGAATTGTCTGTCACAAGCAACAACCTCACGGGTGAATTGCAGTGGAAAACCACCTTCAACTACAACTACAACTACAACGAACTCGTCTCCACCGGGGATTTCACCCCTGACGCCATTTCAGGAGGGACCAACGACTCGCGTGCGGTGCCAGGCCAGCCCTTGACAACGTACTACCTGGTCCCCTTCTCGCACGTGGACCCAGCCACCGGACTCCCTGTGTACACGGGTCCCGGAGTCAACGTGGACGAAGAAACGGGACTTCCGATTTACCCAACCCTGGGTGAGAACGAGACCTTTGACTACGACTTGGAGAATCGACAAGCCGTGGGCGATGGCCTTCCCGACCACATCTTGGGATTGTCCAACGTCTTCACGTATCGAAACTGGACGCTCTCTTCGCTCTTCACTGCATCCATCGGAGCCAAAATTTGGGACAGCTCCGCCAAGCGCCAGTTGGGCGTGGTCACGGATTGGAACATGAGAACGGATCTGTTCGACCGCTGGCGTCAGCCGGGCGACGACGCCCTTTACCCCGTGTTGACGATGGATGAGACCACATACGGATTGCCCAACGGGTTCCCATGGTGGAACACCAGTCTGTTCATGTATGACGCGAGTTACGTGCGCTTGCGGAACCTCAGCTTGGAGTACCGCATTCCGTCCAGCAACGGCTTGGTTACCCTCAAGGTGACAGGCAACAACCTGTTCGCCATCACCGACTTTGTGGGCCTTGACCCTGAGCTTGTGCGCGATTTTGAAAACGCCCAGGACCGGAACTTCTCAGGAGGTGCGAACTATTTGACGGCGCCACAAGAGCGCTCCCTGCTCTTCTCCATCAACGCCAACTTCTAAGCCATGACCACGTTGAAACAATCCTACACCTGCCTTTTGCTGGCCTCCCTTCTGGGGTTGGCCTCATGCACCGAGTGGTTAGACACTGCGCCAGAAGATTTGATCTTGGCGGACGACGCCATCCAGACAGAAGAGGACATGCAAGCGTTGCTTGTGTCCTGCTACGACGTCTTGGCCAACATTTACGACGGCGACGTTCAACTCATCAACGAACTGCGAGGCGACAACACCGCTGAGCCACGAAGCAACCTCGACCTGCAGGCAATCTATGCCCGTGAAACCATTCGATGGACCTCCTACGTGGGCGGCATGAATCGCGAGTTCTACTACCCTGTGTTGCGCGCCAACGCACTGCTCGATGCGTTTTCCTTCGTCGAAGGCATTTCATCCGCCACAGAACAGCGCATGAGGGCTGAAGCCCGCTTCATTCGGGCGTTTTGCTTTTGGGGTGCTGTCAAAATTTGGGCCCAGCCTTACGGCTACACCTCGGACAATTCACACCTCGGAATTCCCATCCCCGACCGCCTCTCCGACGAGGTGTTCCCCCGGGCAACGGTCGCCGAGGTGTACGCCCAAATCGAAGAAGACCTTCAGTTTGCCATCGACAACCTGCCAGTTTCCAACGGCAACTACGCCACCCAAGACGCGGCCAAGGCGCTCCTTGCCCAGGTGAAGTTTCTCCAAATGGACTTTGACGCGGCCGCGGGCCTGGCAACCGAGGTGCTGAACACAGGAACGTACGAGTTGGAAGTGCCCGATTCTGCCGAGGCCATCATCCACTTGCGCTTGCCAAACGACATGGTAAGTCCTGAGACCATCTTTGGCATTGTCAGCAATCCCAGCATTTCCGACAGCCGCAACGACCGCTTCCGTGATTGGTGGATCCCAACCCTCAGCCCTGAGCTGACCCTGGACCCCGCGCTGTGGCAGTGGGCCAACCAAATTGCCGTAGGGTCGGCCGAAGACAACCGCATGAAGCAGTGGCTCGAATTCACGGGAGAAGGCAAGCTTTGGCTGAAGCGCTTCTCGGATTACGACTACTACAACGTGTCGCTCATCCACTTGACCCAAATGATGCTGATTAGGGCCGAGTGTTACGGCGAGGAGGGAACCAACCTCGACGTCGCCATTGCCGACATCAACGCCATTCGGGCACGGGCAGGCATGACCTCGGACGTCTATTTCTTGGACGACCAAGCCTCAGCCGCCGACGTCATCGAAGCGGCACGCATGGAATACCGAAAAGAAACCCTCGGCATGGGGCTTTGGGTGGAACAACTGCAACGACGCGGTGCCATGGGTGAAGACATCGTCATCCGCGACGCCCCTTGGGACTGCGACGGCATGGCCCTTCAATTCTCTGCCTCAGAAGGCAACGTCGAAGGGTTTGAGTTCAACGATGTAGGCGGATGCAACTGATGAATACCATGAACAAGCAACATTTTCTATCCGCATGTGGCATCCTCCTCCTGATGGTTGGGTGGACCATGCAAGGCTGCAAACCCTCGACCACCGGGGAGCTTGGCGACCCTTTCAACAAGTTGGAAGGCATGCACGGTGTTTGGGAGTTGAATGCGTTTTTGCAAACCGACCTCCAGAACCCTTTGCGGGAAGTTCGAGACCTCTCTGAACTCTACATCGATGGGGAAGTCACCCCCATGCAGGTGACCTTGAACGAGGATGGTCGCTACGAAGTCCTCCTCGAAAAGGGCCAGAACTACTTCGGCGACATGGGACAATGGTCGTTGGACGACGAAACCCACCCCTCGTACATCATCTTCGAGAGCCAAGACGTCTTCGGCACCCCCCTTGACACCTTGGTTTACAACCTGGGATCCGTCGTCAGACCCCACGAGTCCGTGCTGGACGTGGTCCTGGAACGCTCCTGCGGCGACCTTCCCCTCTTGTCTTACACCTTCAGCTTCACAAGACAATGATTTTGCGTCAAATTGCCATCCACGCGCTGGTTCTCTTCAGCCTCGGCGCTTGGACCCAGGACAGCTGGGGCCAAGCCGTCACGCTTGCACCGACACCCACTGGGCTCAACGACGAAGTGACCTTGACCATCGATGTCAGCCAGAGCGCTGAACACGGTTTGAAGGCTGTCCTCGAGGCCAACCCGGACTTGCCCGTTTACCTCTGGACCTGGAGCCCCAGCGACCCTGTCGGAGGCAACGGATCTTGGAACAACAGCAACGAAGGCATGCTTCTTCAATCCACCGGCGGCTTGAAGTACACCTTGACCTTCGTGCCAAGTGAATTTTACACCGACGTCAGCGCCCTGTATTCCAATGGAATTTCCTGCCTGGCCAAGCTGAAAGATGGGGCCCCTTATCCCGGCTTCGACGATTTTGGAGAAGCCAAAACGGAGGACTTCAACGTGGCCGTGTTGCCCAAGCTGTGCGAAGATTTGATGTGTGTGTTTCCTGAGTCCCGTCGCCAAGACGACTTTTTGAGCATCACCTACAACAACAACCTCGAGACCTACGAGGGGATGCAAAACGTGGCGGACGACGAAGTGTACATTCAACTCATTGCACGCGTGGTGAGCGCCTCGGGCGCCGAAGAAATTCCATATGTCGAGGAATCGATGGTGACCTCCACCCCTGAGTTGCGCATGCGGCCTGTGGACGGAAAGCCTGGATTTTTTCGGTTGACCATGCTTACGGCCTCCTTCTTCCAAGGGTTGATTCCCGAAGACGGGGACATCATCAACATCACGGCCTTTCCGTTGCGACCCGGGTACGAGTACCCCCCAGACAGCACCCCTTGGAACGCGCCTGACCACTGGACAATCATTCCCATTTTGACTTGTGATTGACATGACGATCCGACCCAACATGACGAAGGCTGTGGCTTGTGCCATGGCCTTCGCGCTGTTTGGCTGTGACAAGCCCGCCGAACGCACCGACCACGATGCACATTCCTCCTGGGGACCGACCATGCCGTTGCGCGTGGGGGCCGAGGGCCTTTCGTTCCCCGTGGCCGACCTCCTCCTTCCTGGCGAGGCTTGCTTGGGAGCCACCTACGCATCGGCAGTTGGGGCCAACGACACGCTGGACATCGAAGACGGCCTGGTCGTGCTGGATGCCGCGCCTGCCAGTGGCG
>CAZKGY010000106.1:0-5786 GCA_964552305.1 uncultured Comamonadaceae bacterium | reverse complement strand
GCCATTTCACGGGCTTCACGGAGCATGGCGTCGCGCTCGGCGCGGGCCTCTTGCAACAGGCGGTCGTTGTCCGCCTGAAGGGCAGACATCTCAGACCGAGCCTTGTCGGCTTCGTTCAACGCCGTGGCAATGCTCTCCTCGCGCTCTTTCAATGCCGAGAGGATGGGACCCCACGCCATTTTGCGCAACAAAAACATGACCACCAAGAAGGCGATGGTCGACCAGACGACTGTCCCGAATGCGGGTGTCAGCAGCGCCTCCATGGAATTATCCGAGGGCGACGAGCAAGCAAACAATCACACCGAAGAGGGCCACACCCTCGACCAGTGCCGCGGCAACAATCATGTTGGAACGAATGTCACCTGCAACCTCTGGCTGACGAGCCATGGCTTCCAAGGCAGATCCGCCAATGCGTCCAACACCGAGGCCTGCGCCGATAGCAGCAGCACCAGCACCGAGGCCTGCGAGGCCCTGTCCAATTTCAAGAAGGATGGTCAACAATTCCATTTGGAAAATTTTGAAAGAGTAATAGAATGATCAATGATGGGCTTCATGGGTGGCCTCTCCAAAGTAGATGGCCGCCAGAAGGGTAAACACAAACGCCTGCAAGAATGCGACGAGCAACTCAAGGCAGTACATGAAGATCATGAACGCCGTTGAGAAAATGCCAATGCCGTACCCTGCTGCGATCGCCTCTCCTCCCTTTCCGAAGATCAGGATGAGGCTCACAAACGAAAGAATGATGATGTGGCCTGCGCTGATGTTGGCAGTCAAACGAATCATCAAAACGATGGGCTTGAGGAACATCCCCACAATCTCGATGGGAATGATGATGGGCATGACAAACATGGGCACGCCCGGAGGCCACAGCAGGTGACCCCAGTAGTGCTTGTTGCCGCTGAAAGTCGTGATGGCAAACACCATCGCCGCCAACACCATGGTGATGCCCAAGGTGCCTGTCACGTTGAATCCGCCAATGAATGGCACGAGGCCAAGCAAGTTTGCGAAGAAGATGAAGAAGAACACCGTGAGCAGGAACGGCAAGAACTTGGCCGCCTTCTCCTTGCCAATGTTTGGAACCGCGATTTCGTCGCGCAAGAACAACACGAGTGGCTCCAGCGCATTGGTCATGCCCGTCGGCGCCTGACCCGTGCCGCCTTTGTAGCTGGCCGCCATCCGTCCGAACAACACCAGCATCAAGCCAAGCATGAGCAACATGCCCGCAATGGACTTGGTGATGCTCAAGTCGTAGACGTGGGGTCCGTGATCGGCGTGGTCGTGTCCTGCGTGGTCATGATCACCTTCATGGTCGGCGTGACCATGGCCGTCATGATCACCTTCATGATGGCCGTCATGGTCACCTTCGTGGTCGGCGTGATCGTGGCCGTCATGGCTGTGTGCCTCGTCGTGGCCATGGCCTGTCGCCACCGCGATGTGGCCGTGGCTCAATTCGTACGTCACGCCTGAGGGTCGAACGGCGGTCCTCACATCCCCGTGGCCTTCGAAGGCGCTGCTCATGAACACGTCCAACCCATGGGCTTCCGTGTACACGATGATCGGGAGGGGAATGTGGACGTCGCCCCACAAGTGGATTTCGTGGGCATCGGCGACGTGGTGGATGATGAAATTGCTAGGGTTGAAGGCTGTTTCTTCGTGCCCGTGGTCGTGGGACTCGCCTGCGCAGATCGCCTGCGAAGCCAGAAGTGTCAACGTTCCCAAGAAGAGTGCAATGCGCTTTTTCATGGTTGCAATTCCGGCGCAAAAGTACTCATGAACTTCTCATTTGACAGGTCTTAGGGAGAATTCTTTTTGTTCTTGCCCGTCAAAATCACCAAGTCGACTACAAAGAGCACCAAAAAGGCCACAAACACCGCAAATGTCCCCAGTGCAAAAGGCACCCGACCTCCCTCATTCATGACCAAATACGTCGTGATCAAAATGAGCATGGAAAACATCTTGATCGCCGAGGCGCCGTTGACTGCGCTGACAAACCGCATGGGCGATTGGGACGCCGCCCGGGCCACCCAAAGCCTGCCAAGGATGGTCGAGCCACCCACCAGGGTCACCGCCAACGGCCACCACCCTGCCTCCACCTCATCCATGAAGCGCAGGCCAACGGCCCAAGCGGCCAAGCCGAGGAGCACGCACGCGGCCAAAAACAACGGCGTCCTCATTGGAGCGCCTTCACGATCAAATACAAACCAGCTCCCAGGCCCAGCAGCCCACCAAACGCGGTGCCAAGGGGCTGGGCCAACCCCAACCATTCATCCAAGCGAAGTCCCACAAAGACACCCAAGGCAATCGCGACGCCCAGCTGGGTGCCCATGCCCGCAAATTTCAAGATGGACGGAGAAACCCCTGAGCGTTTGGCGGATGGGCCATCGGCTAAGGGGTCTTTCCTGGTCATCCCGCGAAGGGGGTTGAATCAGAGTTTGGCGTCTGCTGCCAATGGCTTGGCCGCAGGCTTGGGCATGCTGGTCTTCACCTCCGCACCCTTCAAGGTGTTGACGGCGCCAGGCTTGCCCATGGTTGGGGCTTCCTTGACCTCCTTCTTGCCCATGTGGAACGTGCCCACAGGTTGGGCGCCAGCCTCCACGCTCAGTTGTCCGTAGTAGACCGTGCCAGCAACCTTGGCCGACCCCTTGAGGGCGAGCAATTCCGCGACCTCGATGTGGCCTTCCATCAAGCCTTCCACTTCGCACTGCTTGCAACGGACGTTGCCCTTCACCGTGCCCTTGGGCCCGATGACCAAACGACCGCGGGTGTCGATGTCGCCTTCAAACGACCCATCGATCCGCATGTTGCTTTGACTGCGAACGTTGCCTTCGAAGGACGTTCCTTCCACAATGCGGTTCACCGCATCCATTGTTGGGTTCTCCATGCCCATGGGGGTTTTTTTGTTGCCAATCATTGACCCGAAAGGTACTGTTGGGCAAAGAACTGAGCGTACCCGATGACGTTCTTGTTTTTGAACAATGCCACGTAGTTCTCGTTGCTGATCAGCACCATTTCGTAGCCCGACGAATTGACCTCAATGAGCCCCTCTCGGTTGCCTGTGAAGACCGTGTAGTAATCCATGCCTTCCCGCATGTTTGGGAAGGATTTGACCAAAACGACCTGGGTGGAACGGTCGAGCAAATTGCTCGTCACTTTCAGGCGTTTCGAGCCGAAAAATGAATTGTTGAAATCTGCCACTTTTGCCTTGACTTGGTCGCCGTTGCCACGGCCCACGGGAATGAAGATGGCGAGGTAGTGTTCGTTGTCCGGTTGAATGGCAAATTCCGACTGCTCCTCCGTTTCTTCCAATTCCTTCGGGGTGGGGTCGTCTCCCAAGGACACCCCCAGCTTCCTCATGAGGTCCTGGGCGAAGGCCGCTTCCTCGGTGTCCGGGCAATCGCTCACCACGCTTG
This sequence comes from uncultured Comamonadaceae bacterium, assembly GCA_964552305.1. Classification (GTDB taxonomy): domain Bacteria; phylum Bacteroidota; class Bacteroidia; order Flavobacteriales_D; family Sanyastnellaceae; genus UBA11663. Next base: position 2,376 of record CAZKGY010000106.1, on the reverse strand, counting down.
CCAAGGCCTCGAAGTACGGCGTGCGTTCGCCGGAGTAGCTGGTCAAACCACCGACGCATTGGGTGCGCAACAGGCGGTGCTTGCACTCGAAGGCGTTGGCCGAGTCTCGGGCCAGCACTTCGTCGATGTCCAGCAACACTTGCTGGTAATCCTTCAGGTAATAGCGGTTCAGGAACGCCTCGTATTCCTCCCGTTGGGCTTCGCGGATGATTTCCGCCTCGTCCTGGAATTCCGGGTCTTCGATCAGCCTCGCCCATTCGCTGCCTGGATAGAGCCTCAAGATTTCGGCCGCCCAATATTCGCTGTTGCAGTCGTCGCAAAACGGGTTTTGGTAATTCTCCTCGATTTCCCGCTCCAAATAGGTCCGGAACAACTGGTAGTGCGCCGTGGGGTGAAAGTCTGAACTGTCGAGGACCTCGATGAGTTCCGCCCAAGTCTCGATGGCCTTCTTGTTGTCGTTCAGTTTCTCGCGGTAGTCCAATCCGGCGTTGTAGTACGCCTCCGCCATCCGCCCTTCTTCCACCAAGCGCGCCTCTTCCTCGCATGGCAGGGAGGCCAGCAATTCGTCAAACGAAGGCAGGTTGGCGGGGTCCAGGGGGTCCAGCGCCTCCTCGGCGGAATCCTCCCCTTCTGCACCCTCTTCCCCGTCCTCCGAGAACAGGTTGCCCAGCTTGTTGGATCGACGCCAATCGTCCTCCAACACGCGGTCGCCCCACACGTCCAGGAACGTCTGCAAACCCGAAGCCCTCAAGCGGCCGTTGTAAGGCCAAAACATGCCGTCTCCACTCATGTCCGCTGCTGCCGCCGCCTCCGCCGCCTGCCTTGCGGCTTCCCGCTCCTCTCGCTGACGCTCAAGGTCCAGCTCCATTTCGCGAAGAATCCTGTCCACCACGCGCAAGCGCATGTCCTCGTCCATGTCGCAGATGTTCAGCATGCTGTCCACCTCGGCAATGACGTTGAGGTTGTCCACCAAACTCGTCAAGTCCGAAGCCAACGAACTGACCTCTTCCTTCCGCTCGTTGTCCTCCTCCATGTACACCAACGCGCTGTCGTAGTAGGCCTGAGCGGTCGGGTATTCAAGGTCCTCCATGTACAGGTCGGCGAGCTTCAAGTAGCCCTTGCCCAACTGCCTGTCGTTGTCGACGTGGGCCGCCACCGATTGCTCAAACAACCCAAACGACTCATCCCTTCGCCTGTCCTCCAACGCCACCTCACCCAGTGCGTAGTAGATCTGGTCTTGGAACTCGTCGTTCTTCTTGTTGTCCAGCATTTCCTCCAGAAGTTCCACAATGGCCTCGCTGTTGCCATTGCGGCGTTCGTAGGTCATGGCCTGCTGGATGTTTCCCTGGAAAACCCATTCGTAATCTTCCCAACGCATGTCGGCCACCGCCTGGAACTGCTCGATGGCACGCTCAATTTCTCCGCCGGAACGCAGGCATTGTGCCAAGACGAACGTGGTGCGGGCCCTCCTTGGATCCCGCTTGCGCATGAGCGACAACGCCTTCTCCAGATGCTCAATGGCCGCGTCGTACCGATCGTCCAGCAACGAAAACTGCGCCAACACCATTTGGGTGTGGATCATCGCCTCGTCCGACGATTCCCGCAACCCCTGGGCCTTGCCCAACGCATTCTTCGCCTTGATTTCGTTGCCGGTCCGCATGTGCGTTCGACCCAACCACGAAAACGCCCAAGCCTCCGCGTCTGGACTCGCCACGGTGCGGGACAAGTAGGTGAAGATCTCCTCGGCCTTGGGGTAGTCGCCCTTCATGTAGTACGACTGGCCAATGACCCGGTAGTTGTCGTCGATCCACTTGTTCAAAACCGGACGCTTGAACGACTTTCGGTTGCGGCTGGAAGGCGCCATCGTGTGACGGTCCACCACCCTCGTGCACTTTTCGATGGCCCGTTCCATCAACGGGAAGATTTGCTGGGCCGTTTCCTCGTTCGACTCCAAGAACAAAGGCAGGGTCTCGTCCCAGCGTTCGCTGTGCATCTCCTCGAGCTTGACGTCTGCCTCCTTCAGCGCCTCGTTGGCGTAGAAATACCCGTTGTATCGGGCGGTGGTGTTGTGGAACACCCTGTACGCCCTGCCATCGCGCTCCGTGGTGCAAGACGCCAACGATGCCAAGGCAACGACGAGAACAACAAGGGAACGGGGGTTTCGCATAAGCTCCAAATCAACGTAGGTGGGTCAAAAATATTGGATGCGCGCCTATGGTTGGCCAGAAACTTGTTCAACTGTCGATATTCGCAACATGTCAAAGTGGCGCCACCGGTTCAAAATCACCGTGTTCGACGAGGACACCTTTTCGGAGGTGCGCGTGGTTCGAACCACGCTCCGTCGTTCGGTGGTGGGTGCTGCGGCCGCGGTGGGGG
>CAZKGY010000105.1:0-5846 GCA_964552305.1 uncultured Comamonadaceae bacterium | reverse complement strand
CCGCCCAGGTACAAAGGAGACGCTTTCCCTTCGAGGGTCTTGCGTTGGCGCTCGTAGAGGCGCCGCCACGTGTCGTGGTGGGCCTCCGAATACGCATCCCACTGTTGCAGCAATCCCTGGACCATGTGATGAAAATACATCACATCGCCCAGGGATTCAAGACGTTGCGTACGGGAAGTATCCCTTACTGGATGGCCAAGAGGCGCGTCGTCAAGCCGCCATCCGTGGAGGCGACCACCACGTGGTACATCCCAGCAGGCAAACCTTCCAACTCCATGCGAACGTCGTTGACAACACGAGACTGCCCACAAGACACCTCGCGTCCACCCATGTCCAGCAGGCGCACGACGTCGCCTTGGGACAGTCCGCGAACCCATGCATTGCCTTGGGCAGGGTTGGGCATCACGACCCATGATTGGGCTTCTTCACGTTGAATGCCGTCTGGCGTGCCCGTGATGGCGTTGATGATGGCGCGGAACTCTTGGTGATAGAGGTTCGCCACGCGGGCGTCATGCACGATGACCGTGTTCTCGTCGTTCACGTTCTCTGCGGTCGATGACCAGTTGTGCGAACCGGTGATGACCATGGGATCCGACGCGGATTGGCTCTGGTCGATGATGCAGTACTTGTGGTGCAAATCGTGTGGCACGCCTTGGTGGCTGTACACCTGCATGCCTTGTGCGACCAACGTTTCGTATTCGGAACCGGTCGTGTTGATTTGCTCGATGGCACCCACGGGATTCACGAAAATCGTGCTCCCAACCTCCTGCACCGCTTCAGAGAGGTCGTCCCTGGTGAAAGCCAACAAGGCAAACTCCAAGTCGTAGTCGGTCTCGTAAATGCGCTCACGGATGCGTGCGTTGGTGCCGTCCGTTGGAGAGAAGTACACCTCCACTGGAGACCCCCCAACCAAAAATTGGTGCGGGGTGTTGTCCGACTTTTGGGCGCCAAACTTGCTGTTTGCTTCGTTTGGCGTCATCCCTGAGCTCCCCCACATCTCTTCGAATTCCATCCGGTAGGTGCGCGCGATGCTTTGGTCTTCCAACACGATGACATTGTTGAGGTCGGTGTTCAATTGGGCGGTCGTCCAGTTGGTCGACCCTGTCAACACGAAGGCTGTCTCGGCGTGGTCTGCGTCACCCACGATGAACTTGTTGTGCATGCCACTTCCCTCCCCATCGGTGCGAGGGTGCGTGACGATGGCGTCGTCCAAGGCGCCGAGGGAGAAGTTGGCGTTTTGGCCTTCGTAGATGTAGCGAATCTGGATGCCGTTGGCGGCCGCCGCGTTCAACGCATTTTCAAGCGCAGAGTTGTTGAAGTTGTACACCGCGATGTCCAGCGTGTGCTGGGCGCTGGCAATCCACGAGGCAATCGTGTCGTTCATCGCCGTGCCCAAGCTCATCGCCACCTCGTCTGTGGCCACCGAGGCATCGATGTCCCCCGTGAAGTACACGTGCATGTCTCCCGACGAATTGGACACGGTGGCGTAGGTCGACGTCAAGCTTGTCACCGTGTCGGTGCCTGCCACCGTCATGACGCGGGCGAAATAGATCGCCCCCGCTTCGAGTCCTTCCAAGGTGACGGCGTGGGTCGTGACCGACTCCTCCAAGGATGCCTCTTGACCGAGGTCGGCATCCAGACCGTACTGCACGACGCTGATTCCCGCGACGTCGGTGTCCCAGTTCAACACAAAGCTCGATTGGGTCATGTCGGTTTGAACCACGGGCGTGGTGATGCACACGCCTGACAAAGCGACGAAATCCCCGAATTGGCGAGGCAGCAACTGGTAGCCGTCGTCGCCAGTGAATGAAAACTGAGACACCACGCCCGTGAGGTTGACGGGGCACCCGGTCATCACCGAGCCGATCATCTCGTGGCCGTTGCGGAAGTACACGACCCCCGAACCAAGATCGCCTGTGAAGGCGTAAGTGGAGTTGCCTTCGATGGTTTGGCCTCCCGCTTCGAATTGCACCGCCTCGATCGTCACCAAGCTTCCTTCGAGGTCCTCGCCCAATTGTCCTGGGGCAATGACTTGGGGATCAGGCAACGGGTAGCCCGCGCCCACCCACTCCATGCTGAGCTGGTCCGGCCCGACTTCCAAGAGTCCATTGAACTCGCTGATTTCTCCGGTGATGACCACGCTGTCCCCAATTTCTGGGGTGGTGCCGAGGGCGGACCAGTCGTTGCCGGGGTAGACCGCCACCCCCGCGGTGGCGTCCTGCACGTAGCGGACAGAACCGAGGTTGGCGCCGCTGGTCACGATGCCTGCAATGGTCACGAGATCGCCGACACCGTAGTTCTGGCGGACGTCAAGGATGTTTTCTTGGGCGTGTGTGCCCCACGACATGGCCGCGGCCAGGGCCAAGGCGAAACAAGAGCGAATGTTCATGGTTGTGAAATCAAAGGGTGATGGTCAGGCTGACGTTGGTTCTGGCGCCGTAGCCCATGTAAACGGCGCTTGAGGCCGCGTCAAAGTTGTTTTCAAAAATCGGATAGCGAGTCACTTCGTCTCGGTAGTACCACTCTCCTGTGGCATCGTTGTTTTGGGCGTTGACGATGTACGTCGTGTTCAACACGTTGAGGAACGACAGGCGCACGTTGGCCGGGTATTCGCCGAATTTGAAGCGGTAACCGACGTGCACGTCGAGCAATCCGTAGTCTGGAATGCGCCAGCTTTCGCGTCCCGCGTTTTCGTCATACAGCGTGAAGGGATCAAATTCGGAATAGTACCGAGCGAAGTAGGTGTAACGGGGTTTCACGTACAAGCCTTTGTACGAGTAGCGGAGACCGAGGCTTGCCGTGGTTTGAGGGGCATCGCCGACGGAAACGCCTGCCGCGTCGTACGAAATGACCGCCGGGATGGGCGATCCATCCGAGTCGACACCGTCGAAGAAGGGCAGATTCGTCTCCGCGTCGATGAGCAACAAGCTGTCCTCGCTGCTCGTCCACCGCCAATCGCCGTAGCTGAAGTATCCCTCGGCGGTGAGGTGCGAATTCAACCGCCACGCAAAGTCGGTTTCTACCCCCTGGTGAACCGCCGACATGCTCGGGATGGTGACACGAACCCGTCGACCGGTTACGGGATCTTCAAAACCGAGTCCTCCGAAAATGGGGCGGTTGTTCCAATCCGTATAATAGGCATTGAGGTTGATGCTGAAATCTCCTTTGCTGTGGGACGCCCCCAGTTCAAACGAATGGATGATTTCGTTTTTGATGTTCGCAAACAACTCGTTTTCAAAGTCGAAGACGTTTCGGAACACCGGGGTACGGTTGAGCAATCCCATGTTCACGAACACGTTGCTGAATTCATTCAGCTTTCGGTTGCCACCGAACTTGATCGTGTATCCCGGGATGGTGTGCCAAACGGAGGTGTTTGGGTTGCCAAACTCGTCTTGCTCCCGGAAGTAATCCACCCTGCGGTATCCCTGAGACACCCCACTGACGTTGATGAACGCGTTGTGAATCAAATCCTTGTACTCCAACAAAGCGAACACCCCGGCCCAACGAACAAAGCTGTCGTTGTGGTAGGCGATGGTGTCACCCACCACGTGCATGGGCTCGTTGTCGTTGGCGTCGAATTGATCCACGAAATAATCCCCGCCAAGCAAGTCGTAGACAGTGGCGTAGCTCTCGCCGTGGTAGGTTCTCAAGTCCACCCCACCCGAGAGGGTCAGGCGGTCGTTCAACTCCGCACGCACCGTGCTCAAGGCCCCAAACCACTCGAAATTCGAGTTGGAACTGCGCAAAATGCGCGTGGACTTGAGCAAGGAATCGCTGTAGGCTGGGTCAATCGGAGGACCGAACAAGGTGCCTTCCGTGTTGGACTGCCAGTACTTGTCAAAGTCCACTTGGCCCGACGGCGAATAATCCCCTGCGCCGAGGTAATTGTCCAAGCGAACAGAACCCACACGCGCCAACGCAGCATAAGCCGTGGTGCTCCAAAAGACCTTGTCAGAGACATTCATGGCATGACGCATAAACAACAAGGGTTGATGGCTTTGACCCAAGCGCTCGTTTTTCTTCTCGCCATTCAACTCCCCCCAGTGCACGTTGTAGTCGGTCCCGAAGGTCTTGAGCCCCGTCGTGTCGATGAAGTTGGTTTGGGACATTTGGTCTTCAAACGCCCCAGACGTATTGGGGTCAAACCCTTCCACCTCCGTGTACCCAAAGGCCTGGTTCAAGGCAAATATGGAATCCTCCCTTTGGGGTTGGGTCAGGTTGGCGTTCTCGATCAGCGTCAATTGCCCGAAGTAATCCTGCATGTTGCCATACTCCTCGTCGGTGCCTGTGAACATCGATTGGGCGTAGTCCGCGTCAAACGTGGCAATGCGTTGCTGGTAACCGCGACGACTCTGGGAGGCCGGCGACCCAAGGGCGCTGAAGCTCAAGACATGCTTTCCAAAGGCCTTCGACAACTTCGCGTAATAGAACCAGGAGCGCTGGAATGCGCCTTGGTAAATTTCTCCTTGGCGGTAAATGCTACCCAGCGCCGTCAACCCCCATCCATTCTCGCTCCGTCCTGTGTTGACCGCCAACGTGCTGCGCGTCATCCCGAAGCTGCCTCCTTCTTGTTTGAAGGTGAGCTTGCGTTTGGCTTCAATCCCTTGGGTGATGATGTTCACCGTGCCTCCGATGGCTGGCAACGCCAACTTGCTCGCGCCCAGTCCACGCTGAATTTGCATCGTTTGGGTCACGAGGTCGAGGCCGCGCCAGTTGTTCCAAAACACGTTCCCCGTTTCCATGCTGTTCACGGGGATGCCGTCCACCATCACCGACACGTTCCGTTGCTTGAAGCCCCGGATGGTTACGCTCGGCCCCGAGTCGTCAGACCCCTCTTGAGAAGCATACACGCCAGGCGTGGAATTCAAGATCATCGGGATGGGCTGTGAGCCCAATTCCTCCTGGATTTGCAATGGCTTGATGTTGGAGAATGCCACGGGCGTTTCTCGCTCAATCGCCACGTCAGCCACCACACGCGCTTCTCGCAGCACCATGGTTTCCAACGCAAAATCCAATTCCAGTGGACCAGTCAGCTCGATGGCCTTGCTCAACCGCTCGTACCCCACGTAGCTCACCGCCAGCTCGTAGCGGCCCGGCTTCAGGGTCGTCGAATAAAAACCGTCCAAATCCGAGAGGACCGCTTCGTCCGATTGGCCTTCCGATTGGATCATGACCACGGCCTGAATCAACGACTCCTTGGATATCGCGTCGTAAATCCTGCCTGACACCTTCACGCCCTCCTGGGCCCAAGAAGGAGACACAACAAAGGCAAGCGCCGCCATGGCAACGCTTGCCTTCAAAAGCCGAAACTTCAACATTCAGCGAGTTTTCAAGAATTACTGAACGACAATGCGGTACGCGAAGGATGCGCGGGCGCCGTTGTCAACTTGCACGAAGTACACGCCTGCAGGCCACTCCGTGGCATCCAAGGTCGTGCGGTTGTCTCCGCCACAATCCACCGTGTGGTTCAATTCGCCGTTGGCGTTGAACACCTTCACCACGCCCAAAGGCCCCTGGGCCTGCAAGCGGAAGGAGCCGTTGGTGGGGTTCGGGAACGCTTCCAATTGCATATCCATGACCTCTTCCGTGTTGGTTGAACCGCACAAGCACGTGTGCTGCCCCAAGCCATCCCAGGTGTTGCTTGGCAGCGTGTCCCATTCCAGGAAGGTGTCAAATGCTACCGGCGGCAGCGTCACGCCACCTCCGACGTCGAACTTGCGGCGCAACGTGTGGTTGGCGGTCAACCACGTGGCGCCGTCACCCACGTCCACGAAGCCGTTGGCCGCGTCGTCGGTCCAGGCTGCTCCGGGGTCTTCCCCGGGCTTGCCGAAGATGTCCACGACCGT
>CAZKGY010000104.1:0-5895 GCA_964552305.1 uncultured Comamonadaceae bacterium | reverse complement strand
GAACATCATCGTGCCCATGGCGGGCCGTGGATCCCGCCTTCGACCCCACACACTCACCGTCCCGAAACCCCTGGTTCACGTGGCGGGCAAGCCCATCGTGGAACGCCTGGTGGAAGACATCGTTCGCACGTCCCACGAACCGGTCGAGAACATCGTCTTCGTGACGGGTCAATTCGGCGAAGCCGTCGAACAAGACTTGATCGCCGTGGCCGAGCGCCTCGGCGCCAAGGGCCACATCCGTTACCAAGACCAACCCCTCGGCACGGCGCACGCCATCCTTTGTGGCGCCGACGCGTTGGAGGGGCCTGTGGTGGTGGCGTTCGCAGACACCCTGTTCCGTGCGGACTTCACGATTGATCCCGACGCCGACGGGGTGCTGTTTTGCCAGCGAATCGAAGACCCCTCGTCGTTTGGCGTGGTGGTCACCGACGAACAAGGAACCATCGTGGACTACGTGGAGAAGCCCCAAGAGTTTGTCGGCGACCTGGCCATGATTGGCATTTACGCCTTCAAAGACGGGGCACGGCTGAAGAAAGAGCTGCAGCGCCTCATCGACGACAACGTCATCCACGGCGGCGAATACCAGCTGCCTGACGCGCTTCGGGCCATGACACAAGACGGGTTGAAGTTCATCCCCGGCGAGGTCTCCGATTGGATGGACTGCGGCAACAAGGCCGTCACCGTCGAAACCAACGGACGCATCTTGTCAATTCTCGAGGAAGAAGGGCGGCTCGACGCGGTGCCCGCCTCCGCCTCCATCACGAACAGCGTCGTGGTGCCCCCGTGCTTCATCGGGGAGGGAGTGGTCATCGAGCAGTCGGTGGTGGGGCCTCACGTCAGCCTGGGCGCGGGCACCACGGTGCGCAACGCCGTGGTCAAGCGAAGCCTCGTCGGCGGCGACTCATCCTTGAACCACGTCGTGGTGGACGGCGCGATGGTCGGTGCACACGCCCACTGGCATGGCAAGGCCGAGGACGCCAGCATTGGAGACTTTTGTGTGATTGGAACACCTGCCGGATGAAGGGGTGTTGGATGTTGGGGGCGATGGCCATGCTGACTTTGTCGCAGTGCACCATGGTGGCCAAACTGGGCGGCCGTGGCGGCGACGACAGCCTGCCCTACAGCGCCGACATCCAACGGACCTACTTCGAGGGCCAGCAACACTTGCTCAAGCGTGATTGGAACGACGCCTACGGCGCTTTCCTCAAGTGCGTCGAGGCCTACCCCGAGGAGGCTTCTTTCCACTTCAACCTGGCCAAAATTGACCTGGAACTTGAGCGGTTCGAAGCCGCCGAGTTGGCCTTGGACCGGGCATTGAAACTTGAGCCCGAAAACACGTGGTACGCGTACCATCGGGGCGAAGCCCGTCTGGGACGTGGCAACGGCGTCGGCGCCGCCGAAGATTGGATCCCCTTCGTGTCGGCCAGGCCTGGGGATTTGGAGGCGCTGATGGAATGCGCCGACCGCTTGCTTGTGGACGGCCACATCATGTCGGCGTTGGCGGTCATGGACGGCTACGAGGCAAACGTGGGACTCGACGAGGACGTGCGCATGGAGGCCTTCTTGATCCTTCAAGCGTTGACGAGCCCCAACGACTTGGGGCCGTTCATCAAGCAAGCCGTGGAAGACTTTCCACAAAGCGTCAACTTTCAGCTCTGTTTGGCCGAATGGCACGTGACCGTGGACGAACTCGACGACGCGTCGGCCATCTTGGAACCCATGGCCACCAAAGACCCCAACGACGGCCGGGTGCGCTTTTCTTTGGCCCAAATCGCCACCAAGCGCAACCAGCTCGACGAAGCCTTGGGGCATCTCATGAAGGCTTTCCCGAGCAACGACGTCGCCCTGGAAGACAAGCTTCGCGTCCTCATCGGCTACGGCATCCTCGCCCAATCGGACCCTGAATTCGTTGAGCCCTACGAAGCGCTGTTGGACGTGCTCATGACCCACCACGGCGAAGAACCGGCAGTGGTCCAACTCGCATGCGACTGGGCGTACCAGCTCGGGCGTCTTGACGAAGCGCTGTTGCACGCCGAGACCCTCGTGGACCTGGCGTCAAGCCAAATCGATTCTTGGACCAACCTGCTCGCCATCCTCTCAGAATCTGGCGTTTGGCGTGAAGTCGTCGAGCGCGCCGAGGACGCCATCCAGCGCTTTCCCTTGAACCCCCTCCTGCACTACCACAAGGCGTTGGCGCTGCACCAAAGGAAGGAGCATGCCTCGGCGTGCGAGGCCTACCGCGGAGGGCTTGCCGTGGTGTTGGACGACCCCGCCGTGGAGGCCGCACTGGCTTCAGGGTTGGCCTCGTGCCTCCGCGAAATCGGAGACTTTGACGCCTCTGAGGCGGCGTTTGAGCGAAGCTTGGCACTGGTGGAAGACGCATTTGTGCTGAACAACCACGCCTACTTCTTGGCTGGAAGACACAGCCTGCCCACGGGCAAGGTGGCTTTGACGCGTGCCCTGGAATGCAGCACCCAAGCCAACGCCATGATGCCAGAAGAAGGCAACTTCATGGACACCCAAGCCTACGTGCTCTTCAAGCTGGAACGCCACGAGGAGGCCCTGGGGTGGATTCTCGACGCGCAAGCGCACGGCATGGGTGGTGACCCGGTGGCGTTGGAGCACGAGGGAGACATTCGCTGGGCCATGGGCGACGCCACGGCGGCCAAGACTGCATGGCAAGCCGCCTTGGACCACGGCGGCGACCCAGACGTGTTGACCCCCAAACTCAACCGCCCATGACGCTCGGCAGAACCATGTGCTGGGTGGTGGTGACCATGCTTGCCACGGGCTGCCTGGGATTGAGAAGGCACGCGACCCAGACCCTTCCAAGCATGGAGGCGTCTGCGCTGCTGGACACTCTCGATGGGCGGACGCTCGACTGGAGCACGTTGGGCCTCCGGCTCGAGGCCACCGCCAGCGCCATGGGCAACCAAGGCACCTTCACCCTGAACGTTCGCATGGCGAAGGACAGCGTCATTTGGATGAGCATTTCCCCTGCGCTGGGCGTGGAGGCGGCCAGGGTCCTGTTGACCCCTGACTCGGTTCAGGTGTTGAGCAAGTTGCCCGGCAACCGTTGGGTGTTTTCCGGCAATTACGGCATGCTGGCCGACGCGATGCAAGCCCCCGTCAACTTCGATTTGGTCCAAAGCCTTCTTATTGGGAGACCCCTCATGATGGAACCTGGCATGGATGAATTTGCCAGCAAAATTCAAGGTGCATCCTACGTGTTGACGTCCAAATACAACCGCAACGTCCGTCGGCTCGTGGGGGTGGACGACAAGGAGGTGGCGCCTGACGACAGCTTGGGGATCGTCATGACCGACCGCCGCGCCGAACGGTTGCTGGACAAGGCGGACGACGAGCTTGTCGTGAAGCGGTACTGGGTCAACGGCAAAACCTTCGACCCGGAAAAGGACGTGGTCGACGACCTTCTGCGTCAACGTACCCTGACCGTCGAACGGAGCGACTTTGAAGGCACCGACTTGGGTCGGCTTCCCTACCGCATCCGCATGACCGGAACCGGGCCGGAAGGCCTGTTTGACGCGTTGATTTACTTCAAGCGCCGACGGCCAGGGCGGGCGTACGATTTTCCATTCAGCATCCCCGAAGGCTTTGAGCGGAAGACGTCGTTGTAACGGGAAGATCCGGGCATGCTTGCTCGGCTTGGCGATGCTGGTTGGCGGCGCAGTTTGGGGCCAAACCTCCGACAAGGCCTCCCTGCAAAAGGAACGCGACCGAATCACCAAGCAGCTCGCCACCACCCAGGCGCTGTTGACGCAAGCCCAAAGCAACCGCAGCGATGCCGCCGCGAAGGTGTCTTTGCTGAACAAGCAAATCCAGCTGCGGGAGAAACTCGTGAGGCACCATCAGGCCTCCATCCGGTCACTCGAACGGTCCATGCGAGGAACCGACACGGAAATTCGCACGCTGGAAGGGCACGTGGCTGCCTTGAAAGACGAGTACTCGCGCATGGTTCAGCAAGCCTACCGCATGAAGTTGTCGACGAACCCGCTCTTGTTCGTGTTCGCGGCGGAGGACTTCAGCCAAGCGGCTTTGCGCTTTCGGCTGGTGCAGTCCTACACCGAAGTGCGCAAGGACCAAGTCGCGCAGATTGAGGGGGCGCAGATCGATTTGGCCGAGCAACGGGTGGTGTTGAACGAGGAAAAGGCCGCCGTGGAATCGGCGCTCGCGGAGCAGCAGGCCGAGCGTGATGCCCTGCAGCGCGACCAATCCAAGCGGACGGCGCTGGTGAACGAGTTGAAGGCAGAAGAAAGCCGGCTTCTCAAAGCCCAAAAAGCCCAAGAAAAAGAACGCCAGCGACTGAGCGACGAGATTCGCCGAATCATCGAAGCCGAACTCGAGGCCGAACGGGCTTCGGCGGCAGGGGAGTTCGCGTTGACGCCCGCGGGCAAAATCGTGTCCGAGGCGTTCGAGAAAAACCAGCGCAGCCTTCCATGGCCGGTGATGCGGGGCGTGGTGACCCAAGGGTTTGGACGTCAACCGCATCCGACCCTCAACGGCATCACCATTGAAAACAACGGGGTTGACATCACCACCGAAGCGGGGAACCGGGCGCTGAGCATTTTCCAAGGTACTGTGTCGAGCGTCTTCAATTTGCCGGGGGCAGGCAACAGCGTCATCATCACCCACGGCGCCTACCGCTCGGTCTACACCAACCTCACCAACTGTCCTGTGAACAAGGGCGATGCCGTCGATGTGGGTACGTTTCTGGGCAACGTGGGCGGCGCCTCGGGCGACAACAGCGTCCTGCACTTTGAGCTTTGGAAGGTGGCAGGAAGCGAACGCACCCCGGTCGATCCCAAAAAATGGTTGACATCGCGATGATGAAAGACCGCTATTGCCAATCGGTTTTTACCTTGAATCGCACAAAAATGGTATTGAACAACATTCGTTTTTTCCGGTCTTTTGCAACCATGGTGAAATCGCTTCCTTTTCTGAGTTTGATCTCAATGATTTGTCTGTCCTCATGCGCGGACAGCATCCCTGCTAACCAAGACGCGGACGACCTCACGATCGTTTGTACCACTGGAATGGTGGCTGATTTGGTGAAAGCGTTGTCCGACTCTTCGGCAACGACAACCTTCGTCGTCCCTACGGGACTCGATCCACACACCTACAGAGCCACACCAGATGACGTAAGCCAAATCATGGGCGCAAACGCCGTATTGTACAGTGGGTTGGGACTTGAGGCCAAGTTTGAGACCATTCTAAGCAATTATGGCAAGGACCCCAATCACCACGTTTTTTCTCTGGGTCAACATTTGCCAGACTCATTGCTCGTCACCATTGAAGACGAAGAAGGTCATGGCTCTGAGGTAGACCCCCATTTTTGGTTCGACGTGGAGCTTTGGAAAATGGCGGCACAAGGAGTGGCGAAGGATTTGGCAAGCATCGACCCCGAAGGTGCAGAGGGATATCAGAAACGCTTGAAAGCATACCTTCTGCAACTCGAGGCCCTTGATGCTTGGTGCAAAAAAGAACTTGAGGCCATTGATGCAAGCAACCGCGTGCTGGTCACGGTACATGATGCCTTCACCTATTTCGCCAGGCACTTCGAATTTGACGTTCGTGGACTTCAAGGAATTTCACCAGAAATTGAGGCTGGTGTGTACGACGTCTCGAACATGGTCAACTACCTCGTAGAAAATGACATCCAAGCAGTTTTTGTTGAAGAGTCTCTCCCCACGAAAACCATGGAGGCCGTGGTAAGCGGATGTTTGTCAAAAGGTCACGTTGTGTCCATTGGTGAACCTCTCTTGGCAGACAACGTAGGCGTAGCTGGGACGGAGGAAGGCACATACATCGGCATGGTCAAGTACAATGTGCGTGCGCTTGTCGAAGGACTCGGCAAATGAATCAACTCGACATCTG
>CAZKGY010000103.1:0-5897 GCA_964552305.1 uncultured Comamonadaceae bacterium | reverse complement strand
ATGAATTGCGATGGGGCGAGGTACACCTCGAGGCTGTCCTTGTCGCGCACGATGTCCTGAGCTTTGATGCGACGGAATTCAGAAAGCTTGGCTTCGTTGTCGGACTCAATCCAGCAAGCCTTCGAGTAGGGCTTGGCTTGGAATTCGCACTTGGCGCCGTACTCGTGTTCGAGGCGGTATTGGATGACTTCAAACTGGAGTTCACCCACGGTGCCGACAATTTTGCGGTTGCCTGCTTCCCGGACGAACAACTGCGCCACGCCCTCGTCGGTCAATTGTTGGATGCCCTTTTCCAATTGCTTGCTCTTCATGGGGTCTTTGTTGACCAATTCCTTGAAGATTTCGGGGGAGAAGCTCGGAATCCCCCGGAACTGAAGGTCTTCGCCTTCGGTCAGGGTGTCGCCGATTTTGAAGTTGCCGGTGTCGTAGAGTCCCACCACGTCTCCTGGCCACGCTTGTTCCACCACGCTTTTTTCTTGGGCCAAAAAGCTGGCTGGATTCGCAAACTTCAGCTTTTTCGCCAAGCGAGTGTGCTGATAGAAGGTGTTGCGGTGAAAGCTGCCTGAGCACACCCGGAGGAACGCGATGCGGTCCCGGTGCTTGGGGTCGATGTTCGCGTGGATCTTGAAGATGAAGCCGGTGAATTTGGCCTCGTCGGGCGCCACCATCCTGGACGACGTTTCCCGGGGTTTGGGGTTGGGGGCGATGTCCACGAAGGTGTCGAGCATTTCCTGCACGCCAAAGTTGTTGACCGCGCTGCCAAAAAACACAGGGGCCATGCGGCCTTCGAGGTAGGGTTTGGGGTCCCATGCATCGTAGACGCCTTCGATCAACTCGACGTCTTCGCGCAGCGTGTCAGCGTGTTCTCCAACCAGTCCGTCCAAGGCGTCGTCGTCCAGGGATTCAATGGCCACGACGTCTTTGGCCACCTTGGTTTTGTCTGCTTGGAACAGACGCAAGCTCTTGTTGTACAAATTGTACACCCCTTGGAATGTATGCCCTTGGGAAATCGGCCAGGACAAGGGGCGAACTTGGACGTTCAGCTTTGCTTCCACCTCGTCCAAGAGGTCGGTGGGGTCGCGGCCCTCGAGGTCCATCTTGTTGATGAAGACAATGACCGGGGTGTTGCGCATGCGGCAAACTTCCATCAACCGTTCGGTCTGGGGTTCCACGCCTTTCACGCAGTCAATCACCAAAATGACGCTGTCCACCGCCGTCAAGGTGCGGTAGGTGTCTTCGGCGAAGTCCCTGTGACCCGGGGTGTCGAGCAGGTTGATCAGGAGGTCCTTGTAGTGGAAGGCCATCACCGAGGTGGCCACCGAAATGCCACGCTGGCGCTCGATTTCCATGAAATCCGACGCGGCCGTCTTGGTGATTTTGTTGTTTTTCACTGCCCCAGCCGTTTGGATGGCACCGCCAAACAGCAAAAACTTCTCCGTCAGCGTGGTTTTCCCGGCGTCTGGGTGAGAGATGATGGCAAACGTGCGTCGACGTTCGATTTGTTGTTGGATGGCAGCACTCATGGGTGCCCAAAAATACGCGTTCAGGCAAGAACCCAAGGCAGGCCCAAAGACTTCGCCTGCCCGCGTGAAATCACCTTCTGTCGGGCCGGATCGTCAGCTCACTCACCACGCCGCGCCCCCGGCTTTCCACCGCGAACAAGATGGCCTCGGCCACGTATTCCGGAGCCATGCCTTCGTCGAATTGGGGGCGGTAGGACGTGCGAAGGGATTCGTTGGTCGTTCGGTCAATGAACGGGGTGTTGACGGCGCCGGGATTGATGGTTGTGACCGCGAGAGACTCCCGGAATTCGGTGCGAAGGGATTCGCTGATCGCCAGCACGGCGTGCTTCGTGGCGCAATACACGCCGCTGTTCGGAAACACCTGACGCGAGGCAAGCGAGCCGACGTTGATGACGTGTCCCTTGTTCTCGATGAGGGAAGAAAGGGCTGCGTGCAAGGTGTTCAGGACGCCTGTCACGTTGACGTTCACCATGGCGTGCCACTCGTGAAGAGAGGCTTCTTGCAAGGGGTCGAAGTAACCAATGCCTGCGTTGGGGATGAGCACGTCGATGCCGCCCCAACGTGCGGTGACCGATTCGAAGGCCTGGGCCACCGATTTGGCGTCCGTGACGTCGCAAGAAGCATGCGCCATGCGCTCAGGATGCCTGGCGCAGAGCGCCTCGAGTTTTTGGGCATTTCGCGCGCTCACGAAAACCTTGTGTCCGGCGTGCGCCAGGGCCTCGGCGGCAGCTTCACCAATGCCCGAGGAAGCCCCGGTGATCCAAATGCGTAGGGATTGCTTCATGGCGCCAAAAGTAAGGGTGTCCGATCACCGCTGGATGACCACCTGGGTGGCGTGTTCGCCATGGGCCATGACAAAGTATCGTCCAGCGGGGAGGTCTGGAACAACCCCCTCACCAGGGTGCGTTTGCGTCACCACGTTGCCTTGAAGGTCCATCCACCGCATCGTGTCGACCGTCAAGGCCTCGGGCAGGTTGGTTCCGGGTTGCAGGATCCATGCGGTTGGCCGGGCGGCATCGAAGGGGCCTTGAACGTGGCTGACGTTGCAAGCAGTTTGGGCCCAGTTGCCAAACAAATCGTGCAGGTCGTTCTCCACGGTGTACCAGCCATTCAGGCCCAGCTCAGGCGAGGCTTGCATGCCGTTGAGGAGGTAGACGAACCGGAAGTCGCATCTATCGGGGGTTTGGACGTGGTACGTTCCTGACAACAAGCCATAAGCCTCGCCTGGATGTCCCCACATCAACGAGCCTGGAAGGGGAGGAAAGCCGTCAATGTGCAGCCCCAATCCCCACAGCTCAAAAAGTCCGCCGTAGTTGTTGCCGTTGGTTCCGTTGTACGCCCATTGGACGGTTCGCATGGTGTCCACGGCAGGGTTGGGCAAGAGTTCTTCGGGGCCATCCAACGGAGCGCTCCACTCGCGGGCGAGGCGCAACAAGTCTTCTGCGTTGCATCGAAGTCCTCCTTGGGGACCAAACCGCAGTCCATTGGTGCCAGGTGTGTAGCCTTCCAAGTCGACAAAAGGTGGCCACTCGCCCCCGTAATTGTCGGCTTGAGGCACCCATTCATTGATGTGTCGATAGAGCACAGCAACGTCGTTGATGTCATTGATATCGTGAATGTTGAAGCTTGCATTGAGGCCCAAAGGTTCAATCACCCATTGGGTCATCAATTCGTCGAATCGCATGCCACTCACCGCTTCCATGGCCGTGGCCAACAAGCCGTAGTTGACGTTCGCGTAGCCAAAGGTTGTGCCCGGGACGTCAGACGACCACATGTCTGGGGTGTAGGCGTTGCCATCGGGCGAAAGCAACGCGGAGATGGGAGGGATGGTGGTGCCCTCGTACGTGGAGGCGAGGAAATCGCTGTATCCGCTGCCGTCCCGCAGGCCGGAGGTGTGGGTGAGCAAATGCCTCACGGTCACCGCTTGGTCTGGGTGCGCAGGATGGACGATGCCGTGCGGCTGCAACCCCTCAAGGATTGTGCCCACTTCTGCATCGAGGTCGAGCAATCCCTCCGACCACAGGCGCATGGCTCCCAATGCCGTGACCGATTTGCTGACGGAAGCCACCCGAAACACGGTGGATGGCTCCACGGGGAGCTGATCTTCCCAATTGCGCCAACCCCCCGTCCACAGCTGGATGGGCTCATCTCCCTGCTGCAAGGCAATGGAATGCCCCATGATTTGGTGGGTCGAGGCCCATTCGTCAAATGGCGTTTGGGCGAGGCAAGGCGCCACCGGCAGCAACAGGGCTATTAGGGCTAGACGACTCATGGGTTGCTTTCCCATTGGGCCAAACCAATCACACGGTCGTATCCATCCCAGTCCTCGTAGTGGACCACCACCGTGTACAAGTTGTTGGTTTGGAAGTGCGATCCCTCCAAGTCAAGCAGGGATCCCGGATCGCCCGCCGCAGCACCTGCGTCCCGTGCCACGAGCATGAAATCCATGTAGCCTTGCTTCAAGAGGGCGGTGTGGGTGTATGCCTGTTGCGCTGCGTCGTAGGACAGCTGAAATTCCGGCATGCACTGGTGTTGGGTGAAGGCCCCCACGACGAAGAGGTCCCGTCCCACGAGGGGATTCGGTGCTTCAAGGCGCCAGTGCGTGTGGATGTAGTCGCTCCCCGTGTACACCTCAAGGCGATCGTTGTGGGTGACCATCGCGCCATGGATGTCTTGTCCACCCCCAAAGTAGTCGTACGTCCTGCGTTTGAGGGGAGAGAGGAAGGCATGCCACGAGTCCGACCGCTCCTCGAGTCGCTGCAAGCCGCGTGCGGTGAATTCAAGCCCTTTCAGATCGATGAACCGTTGCGTGTTGCCCCCTTCAAAAACGTACCCGCTTCGTTGAAAGTCGATTTCCGTGCCCTTCACAAACCTTGGAGGCAGGCTACGGATGCAGCGATCCCAACGCCAGTTCGGAACGACTGACACGTGCAGACGGTCGTAGGGATCGCTCAACGAATAAGTCGTCTCGGCGACCAAACACTGAATTTCTTGGTGGGTGCGCCTCAAGGCTATGTCGGAAGGCTCCACCACGGAGGCTTCCACGCTGCACAAATCCTCGAATACCACAAATCGACGGGTGATCGCGGGGACGTCAGGGTCGTTGGGGTCGAACACTTCCAGCAGGTAGTTGCCGCTGAGGGTCCATTGCAGGTCGTTGTTGGGCAGTGTCAGGGCGTAATGGGTGAAGTCGACTTTGGTCCCGAAGCTGCCCTCCATGTCCTCGATGGGGGTGGAGTAAAAGCCCTGGATGTATTCGCTTGGTTCCAAGTCAGAGGGTTGCCAATCCTTGTTGCAGTGCACCACACGGGCTTCCCAGTACACGTCTTGTCCTTCGAGCTGGTCAAACCTCAAGGTCAGATGCCCGAGCGGGTTGGGGTGGTTCAGCGGAACCACCGGGGGGGCAATGGGCAAGTCGGTGGGGTGAAACAGCACGGTGGCAAGCCTGGCGTCGTCGCGAGGCAAAGGAGGCAGTTCAGAGGCAAGCCCACCAAAGGCACAGAAGAGAAGAGGGCTCATCCATGCCATGAAGCACCTTGCGAAATTCCAGGACCGAGTCATGCCCCAAAGTTCGGAGGAAATCCTCTGCATCCTTCGACTTGCGACCGTGGACAAATCCCGCACCATTTTGACGCGTTCTTTTGCTTTGTGGGCGCTAACTTTGCGCCGCGAAAACCTTACGGACATGTCCAACACCGTTCGAATCAAGCAAGGAGCAGACATCCGTCTTGTCGGAGAACCCTCCTTGGAGTGTGTGGAAGCACCTCAAACCAAGCTGTACGCGGTGCAGCCGACCGACTTCCCAGGATTGACCCCCAAATTGGCGGTCAAGGAAGGCACCGAAGTCCAAGCCGGTCAACCCCTGTTTTACGACAAAGCCTTCACGGCCATCCAATTCGTCAGCCCAGTTTCAGGGGTTGTGAAGGAGGTGGTTCGTGGCGCGAAGCGTCGCATTTTGGCGGTGGTCGTCGAAGCCAACGGTTCCCATGATTCTGTGAACCTCGGCCCGTGGGCAGGAGGATCGCGCGAGGAATTGGTTGCCCACCTGTGTGCAGGAGGCGCCTTCGCCATGATGCGCCAAAGGCCCTTCGATGTGTTGGCCAACCCCGAGGATGCGCCGCGCGCCATTTACGTGAGCGGGTTCGATTCCTCGCCCTTGGCGGTGAGCACCGCCGTGGCCATGGAAGGCCGCATGGACGATTTGCAGCGCGGGTTGGATGCCTTGGCAACCCTGGCCGGAGAAGGCGGGGTGCACGTGGGCGTTCGTCGTGGCGACAACGCCTTGTCCGGATTGAAGGGTGTGCGCACGACGTCGTTTGACGGCCCTCACCCCGCAGGAAATGTAGGGGTGCAAATACACCACACAGCCCCCAT
>CAZKGY010000102.1:0-5926 GCA_964552305.1 uncultured Comamonadaceae bacterium | reverse complement strand
TCGTGATCACCCGTCACAAATCTTGTCATGGCCTCCCGGCTGATTTGGAGCACGTTGGCGCCCATCCACCAGTCTTTGCTCGCGTTTTCCCAGTCCATGAGAAGGTCCACGTCCGTGCGTTCCAAGGCCCTCAGTCGATGTCCATCGCTCGTCAACACGACGCGAAGATAGCCGTACCTTCGGCCACATGAAGCGGTTCATTGTCCCATTCCTTTTGGTCAGCTTGTTGCCCGCCTGCACCGTCAACCAGGACTTGATGTTCCAAACGGACAATTCCTTTGTGTTTGACGATTGGGACGACACGCAAGCCACCGCATACAAGATTGCCCCGAACGACCGCCTTCAATTCCAGTTGTACTCGAACCTGGGACAACGCCTCATCGGGATGACCGCGGGGTCCATCGAGCAAGGCCAAAACAACAACTTCATGGCCCAGCAGCAGCGCACCATGCTGACGTACCGCGTGGAGCCCGATGGCACGGTGGAGTTGCCCGAAGTTGGTTCGTTGGCGCTGGCTGGGCTGACGCTCGAAGATGCGGAGCGTGCCATTGAAGAAGCCTATGCCTCAGAATACGTCCAGCCTTACGCGATTCTTCAGGTGGTGAACAACCGCGTCCTGGTGTTTCCCGGAGAAGCTGGTCAGGCCACGGTCATCACGTTGGAAAACCAAAACACCACGGTCGTGGAAGTCTTGGCGCAAGCAGGGGGGATTCGCCAACGCGGCCGTGCCAGCAAAGTCAAACTCATCCGGCAGCGTGGCGACGACAACTTGGTGTACGACATGGACTTGAGCACCATCGAAGGCATGGACGCTGCCCGCACCGTGGTGCAAGCGAACGACATCGTCTATGTGGAATCCAATCCGCAACTGACCCGCGAGGTTTTGCAAGACATCGGTCCTTTGGCCCAACTTGTGACCACGGTGACGTCGCTTTGGCTTACCTACCAAGTCTTGAAATCGGATTGACCATGGAATGCATCGCCACTCCCATCGAAGGATTGTTGATGGTGCGTCCCCAGGTGCACGCCGACGACAGGGGACAATTTGTGGAGACTTGGAACCAACGGCGCTTCGATGAGGCGGTCGGCCGCGAGGTTCGGTTCGTCCAATCCAACCAAAGCCGATCCCAAAAGCACGTGCTTCGCGGGTTGCATTTTCAAGTGCCCCCCAATGGGCAGGGCAAGCTCGTCCGGGTGTCCCAGGGCTTGGCCCTTGACGTGGCCGTGGATCTTCGGAAGGACAGTCCCACCTTTGGCCAGCATTGGGCCGTGGAGTTGTCGCCTGGCAACGGCCTTCAGTTTTGGATTCCAGAGGGCTTTGCCCATGGTTTCTTGGCGCTCGAAGAGGACACCGTGTTCGAGTACATGTGCACGGAGTTTTACGCCGCACAGTCCGAGCAGTCCCTGTTGTGGAACGACCCTTTGCTGGGCATCGATTGGGGGGTGGAAGCGCCGAGGGTCAGCGACAAGGACGCCGCGGCCTCAGCCTTCGAGGCCTTTGACTCGCCTTTCTAGGCCGATTTCTCCGCGGAAGGCTGTTCGCAACCTTTCATGCCATGTCTGAAGCTTGCGGTTCGTGCCGACGATGTTTGATTCATGAAATCACGGTGGATGTCGTTGGCCCTGCTGGTCGTGTTTTTTTCGTTGGGAACCCTCTTCAACGTCTCGTTCAATCCTTCGCTGTCCGCCTCGGATGCGGTGCCCAAACCGCGTCAACATGCCCCGGTCATTGCGCCGCGAATCCCTCAAACGCTGACCTTGTTTGGGGAGGCGGTCCCACTTGAACAGTTTGGCATCCGTGAATCCCTTGACCAAGAATTGGTCGTGAATACGTACCGCCACAGCAGCACCATCCTGTACATCAAGCGCGCCTCACGTTGGTTTCCGGTGATCGCTCCGATTTTGGAGGAAGAAGGCATCCCTGAGGAGTTCAAGTACCTCGCGGTCATTGAAAGCGGGTTGTCCCAGGTGGTCAGCCCTGCCGGTGCTTCTGGATTCTGGCAATTCATGAAGAATACGGCGCCGGAGTTTGGCTTGGAAGTGTCCTCCACGGTGGATGAGCGATACCACGTGGAAAAGGCCACGCGTGCGGCGTGCCAGTACCTGAAGCGTGCCCACGACCGTTTTGGGAGTTGGGTGTTGGCGGCGGCGTCCTACAACATGGGCATGGCCGGGGTGTCAAAGGCCTTGGAAGAGCAACAAGTTGCCTCGTATTGGGACCTCCACCTGAACAAGGAGACGGCCCGCTACATTTTTCGCTTGTTGGCCTTGCGCGAAGTCATGGAGCGACCCGACCAATTTGGGTTTTTCTTGCAAGCCGAAGACATGTACACGGTTTGGGAAGGGGAGACCATTGAAGTGAACGAAGGCATCGAAAGCTTGACGGCCTTCGCCATTGAGCATCAAACGACATTGAAATCCCTCAAGGCAATGAATCCGTGGTTGCGAGACGATCGCCTGGCCGGGAAGCCTGGCAAGACCTACTTGGTCAAGGTACCCGCTTGATTCAATCGAAGCGTCTGAACTCGATGGCGGACGTCCTCAATTTCTCTTGTCCCTCGTCACCCACGACGTAATGTGCCTTGACGTGGGGGTTGGCCAACGCTTCCGTGACGTTCAAGACGGCGCCTGCAGGCACGCGCGCCTCGTGCAAGGCGGCCAACAAGGACGTTCGTTCCATGCCTTGGGTGACCCCATTGAGTTCGTCCATCAGGCGCTCCCTGTGGGTCATCCGCATGGGGTTGGTGGCGAATCGTTCGTCGGTCACAAGTCGCGCCAAGCCAAGCACCTCGCAGAGCGCCCCGAACTGTTGGTCGCTCCCCACGGCAATGACCAACTCGCCTGTGGCGGTTTGGAGCAAGTCGCCATAGGGTGCAATCGAAGGATGGGAGGAGCCCTGTCGCAACGGGGTCGTCTCGTTCATCAACACGGCTGTGCCTTGGTTCGCCAAGGCTGTGAGTCCTGACCCGAACAAGCTCACTTCTGCGTAGGGCCCCTTTCCAGTCGTGGCACGTTCGTAAAGGCTGCCGAGCACCGCGCTTCGCATTTGGTGGGAAGCCATGACATCCATCAAAGCCACGGGAAGCCTGGCCGGCGGCCTGTCGGGGTGGCCATTCATGCTCATGAAGCCAGCCTCCGCCTGGACCACCACGTCGTAGGCCAAGCGTTCCGGCAAGTGCTCAAACCCCACGAGCCTCACGTGCACGAGGTGGGGGTGGCGACGTGCCAAGGATTCCGGGTTCAACCCCATGGCATCGAGGTCTCGTGCTTTGAAATTTTGAATCAACACGTCGGCGTCGGCCAGTTCATGCTCGAGCCATTCCTGGCCCTCCAACGATTTGAGGTCCTTGCGCACGACGTGCTTTCCTTCGTTGGCGGCTTCGTAATACGCCGACGTGCCTTCGCGCGCCTCTCCGCGGGCCAGCCAGGTACGCGTGACGTCGCCCGACGGGGCCTCCACCTTGGTCACGTGGGCGCCCAATTCGGCGAGAAAGCTTCCCGTGAGCGGACCGGCAAGCACGCTTGAACAGTCCAAAACCTTCAAGCCATGAAGCACGTTGTTCATGGAGACAAGGTACGGTCAGGCCGGCTTGGCGAGGGCAGCCTTGTACGTGTCGATGGCGCGCTGTCTGGCCCATTTGTGATCCACCACTGGCTGGTTGTAGGCAAGCGACTCAAATTCAGGCACCCACTGCCGGATGTACCGCGATTGGGGATCAAACTTCTTCCACTGCGAAGTCGGGTTGAACACCCTGAAATAAGGCGCAGCGTCGCATCCCGTGCCTGCAGCCCATTGCCATCCACCAACGTTGCTGGCCAACTCGAAATCGAGAAGCCGCTCCGCGAAGTAGCGTTCTCCTAGCCGCCAATCCATCAGGAGGTGCTTGCAGAAAAAAGACGCGACGACCATGCGGACGCGGTTGTGCATGAACCCGGTTGCCGCCAACTCACGCATGCCGGCATCAACCAAGGGGTATCCCGTGTTGCCTGCCTTCCAACGCTCAAAATGTTCCTCGTTCCATAGCCAAGGCACCTGGTCGTAGGCGGGTTTGAATGCCCTGTCCGCGCTGTGGGGGAAAAAGTGGATGATGGCCTGGTAGAAATCTCGCCAAATCAGTTCGGTCAACCACTTGTCGTTGGAGGCCCTGCCCAGTCGCGCCGCTTCGCGAATGCTGATCGTGCCAAACCTCAGGTGAACGCTGATGCGGCTCGTGCCACGGATGGAAGGGGTGTCCCTCGTTTCGTGGTATTGGTCCACCACTGAGGCGTCAATGGACGCAGGGGGAATGTCGTGTCGGGTGCCATCGAACCCCATGGCCTCAAGCGTAGGCATGGGAGGCTGCTCTCCCTCGAGCAAACGGTCGAGCAAGGTTTCCGAGGGGCAATGCGCAAAATCCTTTTCCGTGACGTTGGCATGCCAGCGTTTGCTGAACGGCGTGAAGACCGTGTAAGGGGTGCCATCAGGCTTCATGGCTTCGCCGGGCGCAAGGATGACGTGGTCTTTGAAGGTGTGAAAGGCCACGCCATGTTCGTCACACAATTGCTGAATGCGCGTGTCACGTGCCTTCGCCATCGGTTCGTAGTCCTCGTTGGCATACACGGCAGTCACCTGATGGTTGGCCATCAATTCTGCCAGAACCTCTTCGGGTCGGCCGTGCCTCACGACAAGGTCCTTGCCAAGCTTCTTCGCGTCCTTTTTCATGTCTCGAAGCGTGTCGTGCAAGAAGGACACACGCCGGTCAGAGGAGGGCAGGGGGTCGAGGATGGTTGGGTCGAACACAAACACAGGCAGCACGGGCACACCTGATGCCAACGCGGCGTGAAGGCCGCGGTTGTCTCTCCAACGCAAGTCGCGTCGAAACCAGTGGATGCATATGGGTTGTTGGCTCATGGGGGTCGAAATGTTTGGACAAGGAAACGGCCCTCCGAGGAGGGCCGCCCTTTGTTCCAATAGATGGATCAAAACACCTTACGATCTCGTGCTGCTTTCACAACACGCTATAACAACTGACCACCCAAAAGAATGTTCGCGCGTCCCGAACATTTTTTTTTCGGCGCTGTTCCATGAGCAACCATTTTTCTAAAAATCAAACCATGAAACAATTCTTTTCCCTTCTCGGGAGTGTCCTCGTTGGCGGGATGGCGTTTGCCCAAACCAACACGGTTGTCGACATCGTCGTCAACAGCGAGAACCACAACACCCTCGAAACCGCAGTGATCGCTGCTGGTCTCGTTGAAACCCTCAGCGGCGATGGACCATTCACGGTGTTCGCGCCCACCGACGACGCCTTTGCTGCCTTGCCTGACGGTACCCTCGATGCGGTGTTGGCAGACAACGACATGTTGACGGCCATCTTGACCTATCACGTGGTGGGCAGCACGGCCTTGAGCACCGACCTCATGGACGGCATGGCTGTGACGACCTTGAACGGAGAAGATGTGACGGTGACCATCAACATGGATGGCGTGTTCATCAATGACGCGCAAGTCACCTTGGCCGACATCGCCGCCGACAACGGCGTGGTGCACGTCATCGACGCAGTGTTGTTGCCAGCCCCTCCACCAAGCAACACGGTGGTGGACATCATCGTGAACAGCGAAGCGCACACGACCCTCGAGACCGCGGTCATCGCGGCTGGCCTTGCTGGGACGCTCAGCGGTGACGGCCCGTTCACTGTATTTGCTCCAACGGACGCTGCCTTCGCAAACGTTCCTGCAGAAACGCTTGACGCAGTGTTGGCGGATCCCGCGCTGTTGACGGCCATCTTGACCTACCACGTGGTGGGGAGCACGGCCTTGAGCACCGATCTCATGGACGGCATGGCTGTGACCACCTTGAACGGTGCCGACGTCACTGTGACCATCAACATGGACGGCGTGTTCATCAACGACGCGCAAGTGACGGTGGCGGACCTCGTGGCTGACA
>CAZKGY010000101.1:0-5937 GCA_964552305.1 uncultured Comamonadaceae bacterium | reverse complement strand
TCCGATTTCGTGGACGACGAACTGTCTCACCTCGTGGGACCAGAAGAGAGCATCACCTACGAAGTCCAGGTCACAGACAATTGCGATTACGAGGCCTACGAACAAACGGCGGTCGACGTCCAAGTCGTGACTGCGGGCATCCTGCGCGAGGATTTGGGGGACGACACCTACCTCTTCAAGGCAGTGGTGGATCCCGAGGAACCTTACGAGTATGCCTACGGTTACGAGTGGAACTTCGGGGACGGAACGTACGGCTACGGCGCAGACCCGACCCACAAATTCGACGGACTTTCCACGTACCAAACCACGCTGCAAGTCACCACCAACATCGGTTGTTCGGCCACGGCCTACGTGGACATTTACGGCGAATTGCTGTTCTACATCCCCACGGCCTTCACGCCAGACAACGATGGGTTGAACGACGCCTTCGTGGTCAACGGCAGGCAAGTGCGGGTGTTTGAAATGTGGATTTACAACCGGTGGGGACATGAGGTCTTCTACACCAACGACATCAACACGCCTTGGCTCGGGGACGTGAATGGGGGAACCCATTTTGCAGAGAATGGCGTGTACCATTGGGTCATCAAGGCGGCCGACTTTGTCACCGACGCCCAAGAATTCAGGGGCTACGTGCACCTGATGCGATAACGACATCCTGCGACCATGACGACAACGACCAAGGGCCAAACAACGATCAAGAGCCAAGGAATGCGCGGCGCATTCGTGGCTGTGACTTCCCTGTTTTTCATGTGGGGCTTCATCACGGTGTTGGTGGACGCCCTCATTCCAAGGCTGAAAGAGGTCTTTGAGCTCACCTTTCTTCAGGCGGGACTGGTGCAATTCGCGTGGTTTGCGGCGTATGGCGTGCTGTCCATTCCAGGGGGGAATTTGATCTCGAGAATTGGATACCAAAGGGGCATCTTGGTGGGGCTGGCAACCGCAGGGATGGGCTGTTTGCTGTTCTATCCCGCAGCAGCAACGAGGTTGTACCCCTTGTTTTTGCTCGCGTTGTTTGTGGTGGCAGGGGGGATCACGGTGCTGCAGGTTGCGGCCAACCCGTACATCAGCGTCTTGGGTCCAGAAGAATCAGCCTCAGCACGCCTCAACCTTTCGCAAGCCTTCAACTCGTTTGGGACCACCATCGCACCGGTGGTCGCTGCCAGCTTGTTGTTGGGAGATCAAATCCTAGGAAGCGAAGCGATTCAGGCACTCCCAGAAGCGGAACGTCTCGCGTATTTCGCTGCGGAAGCCTCTGCGGTTCAGGTGCCCTTCGTCGTCTTGGCATTGTCCTTTTTCGCATTGGCCGGAATTGTGGGAATCATCCAATTGCCGAAAATTCTTGGTGACGCATCAGCAGAGGGGTCGCGGAGTTATGCCCAAGTGTTTCGGGACCGCAAATTGAGGTTTGGTGCCTTGGCCATCTTCGTGTACGTCGGGGCAGAGGTGGCCTTAGGGTCCTACATGGTGAACTACGGCATGTCCCTGGACATTGTCGAGGACATCCAATCGAATGGCGTCCTCGGGGCAATGGCTAGCCTCGCAGCGATCATCAAAGGCATTGACGTGGCAAGCTTGGACGCGAAAGGGGTGTTGGGTGCCTTGCTGACCTTTTACTGGGGCGGGGCCATGGTCGGACGATTTGTCGGTTCAGGGTTGATGGGGAGGGTGTCGCCCTTTCGATTGCTGGCTTTGGCGGCGGTGTGTGCTTCAGGTTTGATTGGTGCGTCGATTGCCGCATCGGGGGTTGCAGCATTGCTGTTGTTGCTCGGGGTAGGATTCTTCAACAGCATCATGTTTCCGACGATTTTCACCTTGGCCATCGAAGATCTGGGCGAAGGCAAACCCCAAGGGTCGGGGTTGCTGTGCACCGCGATCGTCGGGGGAGCGTTCATTCCGCCTGCGGTAGGGGCTTTGGTTGATGGCATGGGATTCCACGCAGCCTTTTTGCTGCCCATGGTCTGTTACGCCTACATTGCTTGGTACGCAGGGCGATTGGTGCCCTCTTCAGGCACCCGTTCCTAAGTTTCCTTAACGCCAGAGTCACTTTTTTGCACATGAAGCAACAAATTCTCGGCGGAACGTGTTCTTTTGTTGCGTGACCCGCGTGGGTCCTGAATCCAATCCATCATGGCCAGAAGAAAAAAAGCCGCAAAAGAACTGCAACCCAACATCAAGGTGCGTTTGGACCGCCGCACGGTAATCACCGTGCGTGACCGCTCCAAGTTGGCCTACTGGAAGGAGAAGTTCCCAGGGATGGAGATTTTGGAAGAATCCTGAATCCAAGACCCTGGTCGCAAGGCCCAACAAAAAAGGCGTCCGAGAGGACGCCTTTTTTGTTGTTCAGAGCAATCGTTTCAGACTGTCTGAGAGGCTTGCTTCCAAGGAGCAAGGGCGAGCTGTTCGCGTCCTTTTTTCGTCAAGGCGTATCCATCCTTGTTTTGGATGAGGCCGTCCAAGTAGAGGTTCGTGATGCGCTCTCCGATGCGCGCCTTCCCGACGTGGAGGTCGGTGTCCTCTTCAATTCGCTTCCAAAAGTTGCGCTCCAGCACGGCAAGGCGGATGTGGCACTGGTTCTCGATTTTGTGTTGCTGAATGATGTCGAGAATCATGTGATCGTACTTGTCCAACTTGTTCATGGCTTCGGCTGTTTTCGTGAAAGATTTGAACAGCAAGAACGCACACGACCCTCGGAAAATGCTGGATTTCCGGGAGGCGTTATTCACGACTTGTGAACGTGTTCAGAAAAATTGTTGACAACATGTGAATATCCAACACTGGGGCTGGATCCGAGGGGGTCAATCGAACCGAAAGTGCTTGAAATACCTGCGCATGTAATGGACGTCCCGGTCAGGGAATGGGGATGCCTTGAAGGGGGCATGCATGTGCACGAACTTTCGTTGGGGCTCGAAGGCGCACAACGCAATCCTTCCCTTTGCCTCTCTGGCGTGAGCCGCAATGTCTTCCAATTGGGGGTCGGTGGCATGGGTGAACACGATGCTTGCCTCACCCTTGGCAAATCCTTGCGCCGTGGCATGCAGCCATTCCTCACGTGCCAGGCCATTCAAAGGGCGAACAACGACAGGTAGTGTCCAGGCTAGAGCCTTGCATTGCCAGGGTTTCGGGGCCTTGACCACCACGATGGACCGCCAAAATTGAGGCGGCAACGTGCCCCGAAGCTGCCAGCCCAAGGCCCGAAGCACGGCTTTGGCCAGCCGTACTTTCCAACGCGCTCGGAGCATGGCCGAGGGCCTCGAATTGACGCGTGACTTGGTCATTTCACTTCGTACCATGGTCCCATCAAGGTGACGTCGGCGTGCAGGCAGCGCTGCAACGCCTCTTGGTATGCTTCGCGCGACCACAGTTCGGCACCGAGGCTTTCCAAGTGGGGGTTCATGATTTGACAATCCAAGGGGCCAAAGCCCTTGGCCCGAAGCCAGCCCACCAAATGAATCAGCGCCACTTTGGAGGCGTTGGAGGCAGACGAGAACATGCTTTCGCCAAAGAACATGCGTCCGATGGATACGCCATACAGTCCTCCAACCAGGGCATCGCCCTGCCAGACTTCCACCGAATGGGCCGACCCCAGTTCGTGCAACTTCAAGTAGGCTTCCACCACCTCGTCCGAGATCCACGTGCCCTCGCCGTCTCGAGGTGCGCGTTGGCAACCTCGAATGACGCCTTCAAAATCTTGATCCATGGTGACACGGAAGCGCTTTTGATTCAAGACATTCCTCATGCTTTTGGACACGCGCAACGCGTCCAACGGGAGCATGGCGCGAACCGGCGGGGACCACCACATGATTGGGTCTTCCTCCATGAACCATGGGAACACACCGTGTTCGTATGCAGCCAATAGGCGCGCTGGACTGAGGTCGCCTCCGATGGCGAGCAATCCTTCCTCCCCAGCGTCCGTCACCGGGGGGAATTCCATGCCGTCGTCGAGGAGGTGAATTCGCATGGCGCAAAGAAACGCCGAACAAATTTGATGCACCTTTGCGTGGTGCATGGATGGAACACCTTGTTGACCCGTCGATTGGCCCAACCATTGCCGGGGTGGGACGCCCAAAAGCTCGCGTGTCCGCCGGGACGGCCGAAGGATGCGCCCGACGTGTTGGACAAGGCCAGGAGGGCCGGGGTGGTTGCCCTCATTTGTCCCAACGAAGCGGACGAACCCTGTTTGGTGCTGATGCGTCGAACACGAGATGGGTCACCCCACAGTGGCCAGTTGGCCTTTCCCGGTGGGGCGGAGGAGGGCGTCGACGAGGGCGACCTGATGCGCACAGCCATGCGCGAAATGCATGAAGAGGTGGGGGTTGAATTGCGCCCCGATCAAATCGCAGGCCCTTTGTCTCCGTTGTACATCCCGCCGAGTCGGTTTTGGGTTCAGCCTTACGTGGCTTGCCTTGCGTACACACCATCGTTCACGCTCCAAGCGGAAGAAGTGGCTTCGGTGTTGATGGTGCCCTTGACGTCGTTTCCAGAAGCCCGCGAGCGATGGCCAGAGCGTCCGGTCAGTGGAGGACTCTACAAGGCGCCGGGGATGCCGGTCGATGGCGATTGGTTGTGGGGCGCAACGGCCATGATGGTGGCAGAGTTGCTCGTTTTGCTTAAAGAGACGAATTTTGCGCCATGAAAGACCTGCATCACGCCCAAGACGCCAAAGTTCAAGCGGCCTTGAAGGAGGCACGCGACAAGGGGACCATCGAGTGGGTGATGCCTTTGCTCAAGGCGTTCCAAGAGCGAAAGGAGGATGGATTGAGGGAGGAAATGCGTGACATGCTGGGCTCGTTGAAGCTCTCAGGCGCCGAGGCGCTGTTTTTGGGCGCCTTGAAGGACCCGCATTTTGAGGACATTCGTGCAGACTTGCTCGGCTTTTTGTGGAGTTGCGGATTCGAGTGTCCCGGCAACCTTTCGGTGGTGGCGGAGCATGCTTGTGCCGGGGATTTTCGTGCGGCCATGGAAGGAAGCACCTTGATAGAGCAAATCGAATCGGTGGGAGACGAACAAGATTTGATGGATGCAATGGTGGTGGTTCGAGAAGCAGCCAACAACCCTGAACTTGAGGCCATTCGGCCGTTCATTCAAGCCATGCATTCGCACCTCTCAGGGTTGGAGGAGCGCATGGTCTAACAGCCTTCCGCAGGCCGTCAATTCACCGCAGTCCAAGTTCGCTTTTCGATGCGCTCGATGGGCCCGGGACACGTACCCAGGTGGCAATTCGTGCAAGCATCCACGACGGCGTTGAATCGGTCGGCAGAAGGAGACTCGTTGAATTGTTCAATGGCCAACGCATAAAGCGGGGCTTGGGCTCGAAAATGCGCATTCACCATGTTGGGGGCGGTGGGCTCAAGGGCCAACAACTCGTGGTTGCGCAACGATCGTCCTTCCCACGCATGGTTTGGGTCGGCCATGACCGATTCCAAGGTGGCCTGCAGTTGGTCATCCATGGCGACCATGGCCGACGCCAAGGCCGATGAACCGTTGGGTTGCGCAGGAGCCAAGACTGGGCTTTGCGAGCGTTCAGGGGTCCCGCAAGAAGCCACAAGGCACCCTGCAACCATCCAATGCACCACGGCCCTCATGGGGCAATCATGACGCCAGTCGCGGTGAATGCCAGTTGCAACTCAGGTTCCGTGATGGCGGCGATGGTGGCGGAGTCTTCGCCAGCGTCCTCGGCGTAGTGCCTCAATTCAGCCACCGACAACGTGTCAAAAAACGCTTCGCCCTTCATGACCGTTTGCTTGCCGTCCACCCCTTCGGTGGGCACAAAGAAGCCGTAGTCCAAAAACCGAACAAACACCGTGTCTTCCCCGGAGGCCACGTCCATCCAGCAGCCTTTTTTGGGGCAGGTGGCGGTGATTTCGCCGGCCATCACCACCTCGGCGCGGCCATTGGCTTCCAACGCCTTTCGGACTTCCGCGGCTGACAAAGCACCAG